>CALMIW010000314.1 GCA_937864275.1 uncultured Dehalococcoidia bacterium | reverse complement strand
CTCCGATCGGCTGATGCACGACGCCCGCGACCCCGACGGCGTCCTCACCTTCGTCGCCGCCGCCGGCCGGGCACGCTCGCTGTCGCTCCCCTTCGGCTTCGAGCGGGGCGTCTGGGACGAGATCGTGGCTCGGGCGAGTGCCCCCGCAGCCGACCTCGAGGACGACGTCGAGGACGACGACCTGATCCTCGAGCGGGCCACCCACCCGCCGCCCCTCCAAGCCCCACCACCCCCGAACCCCCCCCCCCAAAGCTGGGGAGGGGGGGCGGGGGGGGGGGGCCTTTCCTCTTTTCTCTTTTCTCTTCGTCTTTCCTCTTTCCGCCCTCTCGTTCAACAATTCGCAGGTGACTCCCCCCGAGCGCGTCCAGCAAGCACTCCAGGCACTCGGCCTTCCCGGTCAGGTCCGCGTCTTCCACGAGACCAGCACCCACACCGCCCAGGAAGCTGCCGACGCCGTCGGCTGCCAGCTCGGCCAGATCGTCAAGACCCTCTTCTTCATGGCCGAAGGACGCCCCACCATGGCCCTCGTCGCCGGCGACCGCCAGGTCGATACCTCCGCCCTCGCCGAACTCGTCGGCGTCGGCCGCAAACGCCTCAAGATGGGCACCCCGGAGGAAGTACGCGCCACCACCGGCTACGAAGTCGGCGGCGTCGCACCCGTCGGCTGGCCCCACCCCTGCAACACCGCCGCCGATGAAAGCCTCCAACGCTTCGAGGAAATCTGGGCCGCCGCCTGCGCGCCCAACGCCGTCTTCCCCGCCAACACCGGAGACCTCGTCCGCGCCATCAACGCCCAGTGGGCCCGCATCACCAAGGAGCCCGCATGAGCGAAGCCTCCGCCGTCGCCGCCGGCTCCCGGATGCGCATCCCGCCGCTCGTCGTCGCCATGCGCCCCTACCAGTGGCCCAAGAACGTCATCGTCTTCGCCGCACTCGTCTTCACCACCGGCGACGCCTGGGACCCCGGCCAGCTCGATACCCTCTGGCCGCTCCTCTGGCGCACCGCCGCCCTCTTCGCCCTCTGGAGCATGGCCGCCAGCGCCACCTACCTCGTCAACGACGTCCGCGACCGCGAGAACGACAGGCTCCACCCGCGCAAAGCCCGCCGCCCCATCGCCAGCGGCGAAGTCAGCGCCGGCCTCGCCATCGGCGCCGCCGCCGTGCTCACCGCCATCGCCCTGCCGCTCACCTTCCTGCTCGATACCACCGCCGCGTTCATCCTCGCCGGCTACTCCGCCCTCATGATCGCCTACAGCTTCGGCCTCAAAACCGTCGCCATCCTCGATATCATCATCCTCACCGGCGGCGTCGTCGCCCGCGCGGCTGCCGGCGCCACCGCCATCGATGTCGATATCTCGCCCTGGCTCTACGTCTGTTCCAGCTTCGCCGCCCTCTTCTTCGCCACCTCCAAGCGCTGGGCCGAATACCGCCAGCTCGGCCCCGAAGCGGCCCGCCACCGCCCCGCGCTCGAAGGCTACTCCGGCGACGTCCTCGGCCAGATGCTCACCATCACGGCCGGCGGCGCACTCCTCTCCTACGCCCTCTACACCATCGAATCGGCCCGCGTCCCCACGAACGGCTCCATGGCCCTCACCCTGCCGTTCGTCGCCTTCGGCCTCTTCCGCTACCTGCTCCTCCTCAACGGCGAACGCAAGACCGATGCCCCCGACCGCATCCTCTTCACCGACCCGCAGCTCCTGCTCGCGGTTGCCGGGTTCGTCGTCACCGCCCTCGCCGTCCTGGCTTCGAACTGAAACGCCAGCCGCCGCTAGGCAATCGGGCCGCCGCGCGGATAGCCTGCCTCAGTGGCCGGTGCCGGCCGGCGCGCCCGCAAGCTCCGGGTGCCCGGACCACGCCCAGCCGTACATCGTCTTGCTCACGCCCATGAGCATCCCGAACAGCGCCTGCGGGTGGATGAAGATGTTCGTACCGTCCGGGCGGCCTTCGCCCGGGGCGTAGCGCAGGTTGTTGGCTTCCAGCCGGGACTGCATCGCGAACACGTCATCCGTCTCGATGTAGCACATGTACAGCGAGTCGCCGCGCTTCCGGTAGAAGCGGTCCATCGCGCCGCTGCCCTCATAGGTGGAGACCACCTCCACGCGGTCCAGCCGGTTCGGCGGGTCGAATAGGGTCAGCGTGCCCTTGTAGCCGTACAGCCGGGAACCAATCGGGCAGTACTTGTCCGCTTCCAGCCCGAACAGGTCGGTGTAGTAGGCGGGGGCGGCTTTCCAGTCGGCCACCGGGTACGTCACTTCGTACACACAGCGGATGTGCCCCACGTACTCGCGCGGCTCGTCCTGCACCAGCACCGTCGGCATCCCGAAGCGGGTCTCGGCCAGGTACAGGTGGCCCTTCTCGTCCACCGTCGCGCAGCCGTTGTCCTGCAGCCGCTTCGCCAGCGCGCCAAGGTCCGGCGTGGAGAAGCCGGCCCCGTACAGGCCCTGGCCCCACTGCTCGCGGAACTCCTGGATCGGTCCCGGCCCCGCGGCCTCCAGGAACTCGAACAGCGTGCGGCCGGCCTGGACCGTCGTGCGGTGGGCGTTCAGGTGCCGCGAGCCGTCCTCGCCGACCTGCTCGGCGCCGAGTACCGCCTTCCAGCGGGCCACGGCCTCCGTGCGGTCGGGTACCACCATCTGGATGCGATCGACATAGCTGAGCATGTGAACCTCCCCGGGCCGTTGGCTGTTTCGCCGGGGAGTATGGCCCAAGCACCGGCCGTTCGACAAAACCCAAAGGCAAACGCCCCGGTTTCCCGGGGCGTCTGGTGTTTCGCACGTTTGGCGGCAAACCGCTACGCGGATTCGGCCTGGCTGTTGATCACGGGGATATCGACTTCCTGGCCGCCCCGCGTGAGGAGCAGCGGGCGCGTCTTGGCTGTGACACTCTCGGCGTTCACCACGCACTTCTTCACGTCGCCTCGCCCCGGGATCTCGTACATCACTTCCATCAGCGTCTCTTCGAGGACGGTGCGGAGGCCGCGCGCGCCGGTCTTGTGCCGGAGGGCAACCTCGGCGATCGCCTTGAGCGCGTCGTCCGTGAACACAAGCTCGACGCCGTCCATCTGGAAGTAGCGCTGGTACTGCTTGATGAGCGCGTTCTTCGGCTCGGTCAGGATGCGGACGAGCGCGTCCTCATCCAGCGACTGGAGACCGACGACCATCGGCAGGCGGCCGACGAATTCGGGAATGAGACCGAACTCGAGCAGGTCGTCGTGAGTGACATGCGTCATCAGTTCGTCTTTGCGCCTCGTCCCGCGGAAGCCGCGCGTGGCCTGGAAGCCGAGGCGCACATGGTCGCGAGTGAGGCGCTTTTCGATGTGGTTTTCGAGCCCTTCGAAGGCGCCGCCGCAGATGAACAGGATGTTGGCGGTGTTGATCTGGAGGAAGTCCTGGTGGGGATGCTTCCGGCCGCCCTGCGGCGGGACGTTCGCCACGCAGCCTTCGATAATCTTCAGGAGCGCCTGCTGGACGCCCTCGCCGGAGACATCGCGAGTGATGCTCGGGTTATCGCTCTTGCGGGCGATCTTGTCGATTTCGTCGATGTAGATGATGCCGCGCTCGGCCTTCTGGAGGAGGATATTCTCCACATCCTCACCGACGTAGCCGGCCTCGGTGAGAGCGGTGGCGTCCGCAATCGAGAAGGGCACGTCGAGCATCTTCGCCAGCGTCTTGGCGAGGTACGTCTTGCCGACGCCGGTGGGCCCAACGAGGAGGATGTTGGACTTCTCGAGTTCGATGTCGTTCTCGGCGGCCGCGCCGGTGCGCTTGTAGTGGTTGTACACCGCGACGGAGAGGACCTTCTTGGCCTCCTCCCGTCCGATCACGTACTCCTGGAGGGGGTCGAAGATGAACTTCGGCGGGGGGACCCCCTGGCCAACACCAGGCGCGCCCCTGGGCGCGGC
>CALMIW010000313.1 GCA_937864275.1 uncultured Dehalococcoidia bacterium | reverse complement strand
CCTCGATCACGGCGCGGTAGCCGGCGATATTGGCCATCGAACTCAGAACGTCCATCGACTGCGCGCGCGAGATTCGCGGCACCGCATCCATCGCCATCGCGGTCACCCCGCGCTCGGCCAGCGCGCTGACCAGCCGCTCGTTCTGGGCCGGGGCCAGCAGGCCCACCAGCGTGGCGCCGGACCGGAGCCGGGCCACCTCGGCCTCGGTCGGCACGGCCACCTTGAGAACCACGTCGCTGCCCCACGCCCGGTCACCGGAGACCAGCTCGGCCCCGGCCCCCGCGTAGGCGGCATCGGCGAACCCGGCGCGGGTGCCGGCGCCCTGCTCCACCACGACCCGGTACCCGAGCCCGATCAGCTTCTCCACGGTGGCCGGCGTCGCCGCCACCCTGTTCTCGCCCGGGTTGGACTCCGCGACCACACCGATCACGGCGCTCTCGCCGGCTGTCGTGTCGATCGACTCGCCGGGCGCGGGCGCCGTCTTCTCTGGGATCTGTTCGAGGCTCGAGGCCATTGGTGTTCCTTCGTACAGCGTGTTGGAGAGCCGGTACCCCGCGTACCGGCTCCGATGATCACGGCCTTGTCGGCCGTTGTCCTTTCCACTCCCGGCACACCGCCGTACCGGGCTCGCTCTCGAGAACGATCTAGTTCAGAGCCAGCGATGAAGCTCAACGGGCGGGAGGGTGGCCCCGGCTTCGTCCCGCCCATAAGGCGGAGTCCTCCGGCCCGGGCGGGGGTGGCGCCGCGGGAGCCCAGAGGACAATGACGCGAGCGTACGTGACGACCACCTCACCCACGAAAATCTGTGATCCGGGTCACCAAGCGCGTGATACCCCGTAAATGCACGAAGGCCGGCCTGTCGGCCGGCCTCGCTGGCGATCGAGTCGGACCCGACTCGCTCTGGTGAGGAGTTGAAACGTCGAGTACTGGGGTGGTTTTCACGCGGCGAAACCGCAAGGTTTGCCCGAAAGTTCCGCAAGGATCACTCCACGTGGTTACGAGACCTGACCTTCAGCTTTGTGCCCTGAGTCGCGATCTTCCGCCACATCCGACAGTCAACGCCGATTCTGTCGGCGCTGTTGCACACCGGCCGAGATCGCGCCGTAGGCGTGAGCTGCCGAGGATGCCCGGAAAGTACCGCTTGGATCGCCTGTGACGGACGCGGCTGGGCCCCGGCCGTCGTTTGACGGTCGGGGTCCAGCCGGCTGAGGGGGTAGGTCAGGTCAGGATCGATATGGTTTGCGCGTGGCCTTCCGTCCGAGGGCGCGGTCTGTCAGCTTAAAGTTCCGTTCGATCACGTCCGTGTGGTCTGGTTTGAAGTTCCGCTGAAGCTTGAGGTTGCTGACTGCGATGGCGATGCCGATCTGCAGCATGAGCAGGGGTTCTCTGCGTGGTCCGACGTTGGTGCGTTTCACCGCGGTTACGCAAGGGTGCTTCAGGTGAGCGAACCTACTTTCGGTCCGTGACCGGTAGGTATCGAGGATGCTCTGGTATTCGAAGCTGCCTGGTGTCGGCCCGGGTTGGAATGACGACAGTTGCCGCTCGCTGAGGGTGACGGTTACTTCTGACTGACAGCACTGGTACCGGCTGGGGTCCCAGTCCGGCGCCGCCAGTGGTTTGGTGTGGTCGCCGTCGAGGCTGTGCGGTTTGAGAGGGCATCGCACGCGGCCTTGTTCAGCCGGGCATTGGAGCCTGCATTTCCACCTGAGGTCCTTCGCCTCTCCCGGTAGGCGGGCGGCTCGCTTGACGTCACGGAGCCGCGGGCGATCCAGGCGTCCCATGACGAACGGGAGGCGCTCGGCAAGCATCTTGTCGTACCGGTCCAGGCCTGCGGGATCTTCGTTGATCTGTCGGAGCCGGTCACGGATCTCCTCTGTGGGCCATACCGAGGGAAGGATGAAGGTGGTGCGGCGTCCTGCGTGCTTGTCTGACTTCGGATACCGGTGGATGCGATCGATCCGGCGGGTCAAGAGGAAGTGCGCCAATTCGGGCTTAGCGCGATAGCCCATGTCGACTCCCAGAAGTCGATTTCGCTGGCGCGATCTGGGCTTCGGCGTTTGCGGCCAGCCATCGATTCGCCCAAGACATCGCATTAATGCGGCTGCGTCTCCTGATGTGGGCCCGCCGACTTCCACCGCCAGGATGGTGCGGGGTACGGCCCCCGGTGCGCGGATGGGCCCAATCGCCATCACCGCGGTCACCCCGATGCCGAAGGCCATTTTTCGGGTTCGCGTAGCCGAGGCACCGTCGCCGCGAACTTCGTTATTGTCCTGGCGGATGTAGAAGCGTGCGCGGGAAACGGCCGACTTGATCTTGTCGGGCTTCGATCCCATGCCTTCTCCTACAGCGGCAAGGTCAAGGATCGTCTCGTCGGCAACCATGTCACCGCGCCACCTCGCCAATCCAGGCCAGTCGATCGATGCTGCAATCAGACTGTTGACGAGCTCACCCGCACGGAGGTTGCGCCTGCTCGCCAATGCGCGCTCATCTGGGGTCCGGGCTGCGAGCGCGGTAGCAAAGTCGCCGTTGCTCATAGTCCGTGCAGGCAGGTCCCAGAACGAGTCGATACAGGTCACTTGCGCGTGTAGCCAGGCCCGAAACCTGGCTTCTTCCCGATTCTTCGGATCGTCATCGAACGCCGCGCGCGCTTCACTATTGATCGTCATCCCCACCGTGCTCAATTGGAGGTCGGTCAGTGAATAGATGGTTCGGAGGATCTCCCGCACGGTCGTGGTCACCCCGATTTCTGGAATCAGGACCATTGCGACCAGGACGGCCTGGAGGGTGAATTGAGGGTGGCGGTGTGCCGGTCGTTGCACGATCCCGTCTTCTCACTGCCAGGCGGTGATCATCCCCACTGCGTTAGACCGAGATACGAGATCAACTGCTGCGCTGACACTGCTGTTGCGATAGCGACCGGTGTCGGCTTCTTTCCCGTTCGTCATTTCGAATCTCCCTGCTTGGCGTGATCAATCAGGCGGAGGGTGTCTGCGATGCTGTAAGCGCGAAGCGAGCATTCGATATCGATGAACACTTCGGTGTTCCATGTGTCGGCCATCCGTAGCGATACCGCCAGGGGAAGAGCGAGCTCTGCTAAGCGCAGCAGCCAGAGGTAGCGAAGAGCGCGAACCGAGAATTGGATATTGACGCCTCGCTTGCGCATGTGCTCCTGGGCTCGGTTTAGCGCGTTCTTGTCAGGGGAGCCGATCAGCAGGCCACTTCCGACTGCCTGGGCACGGGCGGACAAGTACTCACCGGCATCAGGGTCCAAGGCCGGGACGATCCGCTCCCGGCCCTCGCGATTGACTAGCCTGACGACGATGCGTTCCTCGCCCCCTCGCAGTGCGCGCAGTTCGCTCTCTCGCCCTCCCACCGCCAGACCGAACGCGATGCACAGCTGAGCCTTGGTCCTAATCCCGTCTGGGGCCACGGACAGGACGTGCCGTGCTGCCGCGAGGTCAGCTTCTGTCAGAGGGGAGAATCGTGATTGTCGCGGTACTGGGCCCGGACCACGCGGGGGCCCGAACTCCAGAGGGTGCAGCTGCCGGGCGGCCTCAACGAGGCGACCGCGCCGACTGCGGATGCTCCCAGCTGGGCTGCCGGCCGCGATCTCTCGTGCCGCCCAGCGATTGACCTCCGCGGCGCGCAATGCAGCCTCGGGGTCGAGATATCCGCGCCCGTCGGCCCATGAGGCCAAGTACCGGGCCAACTCGCCCAACGCCGTCACGTCATTGCGGTCCATCAGCGGTGGGGGTGCTGC
>CALMIW010000312.1 GCA_937864275.1 uncultured Dehalococcoidia bacterium | reverse complement strand
CGCCTTCACGCCCCGACCGTTGCCTGGTCCCGGGAGCCCGTCCCCGCGGGCGAGCCGCTGCGCGCACCGGTCACGGCCCTCGCCGAAATCTCCGCGGCCATCGCCGCCGGCACCGGCGACAAGCAACTCGCGCGCGACGTCGAGACGCACGTCCGCCACTCGCCGCTGTTCGAATTCCTCCCGGTCGCGCTTCCGCTTGCCGAACGCGCCGCCACCCTGGCGGCCGAGCATCAGCTCCGCGGCAGCGATGCCATCTACTTCGCGGTGGCCGAGACGCTCGGCGACACCCTGGTCACCCTGAATCCGCGGCAACTCCAGCGCGGCAGCGCCGTTGTCGAAACACAACGGCCGCGAGTGTAGCGATGGCGCGGCACCGTTGGGTCCCGGGCCCCCGGATGACTACCTGAAAAGGTCCCGCTCGCTGTCGCGGATGATCGACTGCATCGTCGCCGTCTCGTCGCGTTCCCACGGCAGCCCGCGCACAACCGCCGCCGGGACGCGCGAGAGGTTGCCCTTCACCAGTTCGGCGGCCCCGGCCACCTCATCGGCGGGGCCAAACGCCTGCACCCCGAACCCGGGGGCCGGCGGGGCCCCCCCCCCGCCGTTAACCGTTACCGGGTGCATCCCCGCGCGGCCCGTCGCGATGTCGGTCTGGGCCTCGCGCCAAGGCCGCCCGAAGGTGTCCGAGATGATCACGGCGACGTCCAGTCCCCTCTGTTTGAGCGCGGCGCGCACCTTCGCGCAGGAAGCGTCCGGGTCCACCGGCAGGAGTACCGCGAGTCCGTGCCCGCCCGAGCTCGACTGGTCGATCCCCGCGTTCGCGCAGATGAATCCGTGGCGTGTTTCCGTGATCATGATCGGCCCGACCTGCCGCACGACGCGGCGCGACTCCTGGAGCACGAGTTCGACGATCGCCGGGTCTTTCTCGGTGCGCTCCGCGTACTGGCGGGCAAACGGCGAGACCTGCACCTCTTCGAGTTTGACGATGCGCCCTTCGGCCTTCGAGACGATCTTCGAGGTAATCACGAGGATGTCGCCAGATTCGAGCGGTGTCCCGGAAGCCTGGCCAGCTTCGAAAATCGAGGCCGCGAGGTCCGTCCCGGGAGTGATTTCCGGGAGTCCCTGGATGCCGAAGATGGAGAGTCCTGCCATGGGTGCGACGTTCCTTCAGGTGGGATGTGCGGCGGCGATGCGCGGGGTATCGGCGATGATACAGGCAAAGGGGTGACAGTCCCCGGTTGCCGCCGCTACGGGTATGCCGCGGAGAAGTACGCCCACGCCTCGAACACGATTGCCTGGCCGAGCGGGATATCGGCGTACAGGTCAGGCACGGCCTCGGAGAGGAAGCTGATGGAGTAGCCGTGCTCCAGTGCCTCCCCGAAGTGCACGATCGCCATGTCGTTGTCGACCCAGCCTTCTGGAGTCCAGAAGAACCCGTTCTTGTGGCTCACCACGGCGGGCTCCGGCAGCACAGCGGTGAGGCAGTTCAGGCCCGGCTTCACCCCGCGCATGGCCTCCAGCAGATAGTCGGTGAGCGCCGGCGAGAGCAGCCCACCGGAATAGAGGACTGCGAGCGCGTGGTTCAGTTCTCGAGCAGTCACGAAGTTGCCGTCGCTCACCCCCAGCGAGAGCTCGGGGAAGGCCGGCGGATGGTCCAGGACCGACGACAGCATCCCCAGTTGGTCGTACAGGGCGGCCACGCGGAGGACGCCCGCTACCGTATCGCCGCGCCCGACCGATTCGTACAGGATGCGCGCCGCGGCCGCGTCGCTCGCCCAGATGGTCTGGCGAATGGTCGCGTCGACGTTCTCGAGCGGGGTGAACCCGGCATCGACGTCGCGCAGAGCCGCGACGATGGCGAACAGGTTGGCGAGGCAGCCCGCGAGTTGGCGCCGGTCCAGGCCGACGCCGACAGTCTCGTTCGTTTGGAGGTCGGTGACGGCGACGGCGAACCGGCCCGCGATCGGAGATTCGTCGACCAGCCGCTGCAGCCGCGATTGAAGCGCGAGCAGCCCGCCCGACCGCGGTTCCGGCGGCGTCTCGACCCTGGTGAGGTTCGGAACGAATACGCGGTAAGGGAGCGCGGCCGGCACCGCGGCGACGGCGGCCGCCTGCGGGAACTCGGACTCCGGTGCGCAGCGCACTTCGCCGCCGGGCGACTCCGCCGGCAGTCCGGCGGCAGGTTCCGCGGGGAAGGCGAGTGCCGCCGGCACGCTGATGGCCACCAGCAGCAGCGCTGCGGCGAAGGCCTTGCTCGCGCCGGCCCGCCACCTGTGCCCTCGACCGCTCACGCAGCCATGCCTACAGCCCGACGATGCGGATCGTGGATTGCGTCTTGTGCTTGCGGTTCAGATTAATAAGGAGGGAAGTGAGCATTTCGACGTAGCGGCTCTGCGAAGGGCCCCCCGCATCGATGCCGCGGACGCCGGCGATCTCGTTCGCCAGGCCGATGACGATCTGCTTCGCCTCGGCATCGCGGCCGCAGACGAGGACGTCGGCCTCGATCGGGTGCTCCAGGTGCTGCAGTTCCTCGGCGCTCATGTTCTGGAACGCCGAGACCACGCGGCTGTTGGGCAACTGCGCGATCGCCTCCTGGAGCGCGCTGTTGCCGGCGACGTTGAGCGCGACGGCGCCCACGCCCTGCTGAAATTCCAGCGGCGCCACGACGTTGCAGATCACCTTGCCCTCGAGCGACCCCGCCAGCGCCTCCAACGTGGCCTGCTGGCCGCTGTACGGGAACGTGAGGAAGACCACATCGGCATCGGCGACGACCGAGGCGTTGTCGCCGCCCGTGGCGACCGCGCCGGGCACGGCTTCGCGCACGCGCTCTGCGCCTTCCTCGCCGCGCTCGGCGGAACGTGAACCGATGGCGACTTCATGGCCGGCCGTTGCGAAGCGCAGGGCAAGGCCGAGACCCCCCGGGCCGGTACCGCCGACAAACGCGAGTTTCATGGGGACTCCAGGTGGGGACAGATGTGCCGTAAAGCCTACCCGGCTTCGCTCGCCCGGGCGATTTCCCTGCCAGTCCGGATTGGGGAATTTCCGGGGACGGATGCGGGGCCACCCTGCGGCGGAGCCCGCTCGTTGGCGTTATTACTGGGGAGAGCGTTGCCCGCGCCAGCCGGGAAGGGAGCCGTATAGGCCCTCTTACCGGCCGGTCAAGGTAAGGCTGGATCGGTCTGCTATACTCGGAACATAGGACGCGGACTTCCCCGCCCGCGACACCGGAGTGCGTTGCATTGTATTCCCGCTGGATTCGTAACAGTTTTATTTACTTGCTCATCCTGGTGGCGGTGATCGCCATCGTCTTTGCGTTCTTCTCGAGCGGCCCGGACCATCCGAAGATCGCCTTCGGCCAGGTCATCCAGGACGCCCAGGCCAACCAGATTCAGCAGATCGAAGTCGATGGCCGCAACCTCACCGTCACCTACGCCACCAAGGACGAAGACGGCGACCCGATCGTGAAGAGCTCGAAGATGGGCTCGAACACGGACATCGAAACCCTCCTCACCGAGAACGGCGTGGCCCTCAGCCGCTCCCAGGCCCCGACGCAGCCGGCGCTCGACCTCGAGTACAAGGACTCGTCCGGGTTCGGGCCGTGGCTTGGCCTCCTCCTCAACGTCCTCCCGTTCCTGCTCTTCGGCCTCTTCCTCCTGCTCATCATGCGCCAGGCCCAGGGGTCCAACTCCCAGGCCATGAGCTTCGGCAAGAGCCGCGCCCGCCTCTTCACCGGCAGCAAGGTCACCGTCACCTTCTCCGATGTCGCCGGCGTCGATGAAGCCAAGGAAGAGCTCGCCGAAGTCGTCGAGTTCCTCAAGTACCCCGAGAAGTTCGCCGCCCTTGGCGCGCGCATCCCCAAGGGTGTGCTCCTGGTGGGCCCTCCCGGCACCGGTAAGACGCTCCTCTCCCGCGCTGTCGCGGGCGAAGCCGGCGTCCCCTTCTTCAGCATCTCCGGTTCCGAATTCGTCGAGATGTTCGTCGGTGTCGGCGCGAGCCGCGTCCGCGACCTCTTCGACCAGGCCAAGAAGAACGCCCCCTGCATCATCTTCATCGACGAAATCGACGCCGTCGGCCGCCAGCGCGGCGCCGGCCTCGGTGGTAGCCACGACGAGCGCGAGCAGACCCTCAACCAGATCCTCGTGGAAATGGACGGCTTCGATCCTGGCACGAACGTCATCGTCATCGCCGCCACGAACCGCCCCGACATCCTCGACCCCGCCCTCCTCCGCCCGGGCCGCTTCGACCGCAAGGTCATCCTCGATGCCCCCGACGTGAAGGGCCGCGAAGCCATCCTCGCCGTCCACGCGAAGGGCAAGCCCATCGCCGACGACGTGCTCGTGCCGACGCTCGCCAAGTCCACTCCCGGCTTCAGCGGCGCCGACCTCGCCAACCTGGTGAACGAAGCCGCCATCCTCGCAGCCCGGCGCAACAAGAAGATCATCACCATGAAGGAGTTCGAGGAGGCGGTCGACCGTGTCATCGCCGGCCCCGAGCGCAAGAGCCGCGTGATGTCCGAGAAGGAGAAGCGCCTCACCGCGTACCACGAAGGCGGCCACACCGTCTGCGCCTTCTTCCTCTCCCACCACGACCCGCCACACAAGGTGACGATCGTCTCCCGCGGCATGGCCGGCGGCTACACCCGCTTCCTCCCCGACGAGGAGACCCACTACCGCACCCCGAGCATGTTCAAGGACCAGCTCGTCAGCGCCCTCGGCGGACACGCCGCCGAAGAGCTCATCTTCGGCGAAGCCTCCACCGGCCCATCGAACGACATCGAACAGGTCACCCGCATCGCCCGGGCGATGGTCACCCGCTGGGGCATGAGCGACCGCCTCGGCCCGCGGACCTTCGGCAAGACCGAAGAAATGGTCTTCCTCGGCCGCGAAATCGCCGAGACCCGCAACTACAGCGAAAAGATCGCCGAAGAGATCGACGACGAAGTCCGCCGCCTGATCGAAGAGGCACAGGAACGCGCCCGCGCCCTCCTCCGCGAGAAGCGCGACGTCCTCGAGAAGCTCGTCGCCGTCCTGATGGAAGTCGAGACGCTCGAAGGGGAAACGCTCACTCGCCTCCTCTCCAGCGACCCGAAAGACCCGTGGCCGCCGTCAGACCTCGAACAGAAGAACCAGACCCCGCAGCCGCCGGCCGCGGAGGAATCGCCCCGCCGCCCGGCGTTGGACCCCAAGCCCGCCACAGGCCTCGCCTGGGAGGGTGGAAGCCAGAGCCGGACGGACGTCAGCTAAGCGTCAACCAAGCCCGCTCCTTTAGAGGGGCGGATAGCAAGCCACTCCGAAGCCCGGGGAGGGACCGTTATTGACGGAACCCGACTCGGGTTTCAGACTGGAAAGACCGTCCACGGAATTCCCGGGAGATCAGTATGGAAGCGATCGTACGCGCCGATGGGCGCCAACTGCGCCTCGTTGAGGGGCAAGAGTTTGAGATGAACCGCGTTGCGGGCGAACCGGGTGACACGGTGGACCTCGAGGTCATGATGGTGCTCGATGGCGCCAACGTGACCGTCGGCACTCCGCTGGTGTCCGGCGCCTCCGTAAAGGCGCGCATCACGCAGCATGGGCGGGCGCCGAAGCTCGTCTTCATGAAGTACAAGAACAAGGTGCGTTACCGTCGCAAGTTCGGGCACCGCCAGCACGTGACTCGGCTCGTTGTCGAGTCGATTTCGAAGGGTTAGGCGAGATGGCTCACAAGAAGGGCGTTTCGAGTTCCAAGAACGGCCGCGACAGCAACAGTCAGCGGCTGGGCGTCAAACACTTCGATGGCGAAGTGGTGAAGCCGGGTTCGATCATCCTGCGCCAGCGCGGGACTCGCTTCCACCCCGGTCTCAACGTCGGCCTCGGCCGCGACTACACCATTTATTCGCTGATCGATGGTCAGGTTAAGTTCGAGCCCTATGCGAAGGGCAGGCGCAAGAAGATCAGCGTCTATTCGGCCGCGGGCCAGGAGTAACATCGAGATGAAGCCGGGACTTCACCCAAACTACGTCGAAGCCACCATCCATTGCTCGTGCGGCAATGAGATCAAGACCCGCTCGACGAAGACGACCATGCACCTCGATGTGTGCAACAACTGCCACCCGTTCTTCACCGGAGAGCAGCGCATCATCGACACCGCCGGCCGCGTCGACCGCTTCAACCGCCGCTTCAATCGCGCCGGCAACTAGCCCAACCACGGCAAATCGCACGAAGGGCGCCCCACGGGGCGCCCTTCTTTTTGCGCTTGGAACGCACGGCGGCCAGCGGCGACAATGCCCCTGAGAGATTCCCACTCCTCATCGCCCTCACACAGGGCTCGTTAGGCGGTTTCATGGCGTCAGCAAACCCACCGGCCGAGCCGGCGAACGTCTACTTCGGCGGCCAGGCGGTCATCGAAGGCGTCATGATCCGCGGACCCGAGCACATGGCCGTTGCCGTCCGCCACCCGAAGGGTCACATCGTCACCCACTCGGAGAAGCTCGGCGGCATCTACACCGGGCGGTCTCGCCGCATCCCCCTCCTTCGCGGCGTCGTCGTCCTCTGGGAAACGATGGCCCTCGGCATGCGCGCCCTCAACTACTCCTCGCGCATCGCCTTCGAAGAAGACACCAACGAGAACGGCGAACCCGAGCCCTTCCCGGAAAAGGTCTTCTTCGGGACCATGGCCCTCGCCCTCGTCTTCGTCGTCGCCATCTTCTTCGCCGGGCCCATCCTGCTCGCCAACCTCCTCGAATTCTGGGACGCGCATCGCATCGTCATCGTCGCGGTCGAAGGCGTCGTCCGCCTTGCCCTCTTCGTCGGCTATATCTGGCTCATCGGCCTCGTCCCCGATATCCGGCGCGTGTTCCAGTACCACGGCGCCGAGCACATGACCATCCACGCCTACGAAGCGCGCAAGCCGCTCGTCGTCTCCGAGATTCGCCCGTTCCCGAAGGAGCACACCCGCTGCGGCACGAGCTTCCTGCTCGTCGTCGTCTTCGTGGCGCTCATCACCTTCTTCATCTTCGACCTGCTCGTGGATAAGGGGCTGATCATCCGGACTGCCTCGCGCATCGTCTTCATGCCCCTCGTCGCCGGGATCAGCTACGAAATCCTGCGCATCGGCGCACGCTACGGCGGCAACTGGTTCGTCCACGCCATGTTCGTCCCGAACATCGCCCTCCAGGCGCTGACCACGAAGGTCCCGG
>CALMIW010000311.1 GCA_937864275.1 uncultured Dehalococcoidia bacterium | reverse complement strand
CTTCAAGAGCAGGAAGGCGATCAGCTGCATCACGCCGCAGCCCTTCATGTCCACCGCGCCCCGGCCATACACCTGGCCGTCCTGGATGACGCCCTCGAAGGCGGGCATGTCCCAGTACTGGGCTTCGACCGGCACGACGTCGGTATGGTTGCAGAGCATCAGCGGCCGTTTGGAGCCGTCTCCGCGGAGGCGGGCGACGAGGACCTCGCGGTTCGGGGCCGTCTCGATGTACTCGGTCTCGATACCCTCGGCCTCGCAGAGGGCGCCAAGGAAGCGGGCCGCGGGCTTCTCGTTCCCGGGCGGGTTTGAGGTATCGATCTGGAGGTAGCGCACGAAGATGTCGAGCGCTTCGCTGTGGACGGCTGGCCAGTTGAGCATCGGTTCGAATTCCAGGTTCGGGGTTGCGCGCAGTTTTGCCGGAATGCCGCGAAAGGACAAAGTGGCAATCCCGCGCGGGGAACCCCTACTTCGGCCAGAGCACCATCTGGGTGCAGCGGAACAGCGCGATGGTCTTGCCCGTCTGCTCGTGGACGACCGGCGCATCCCACACCTGCGTGGTGCGGCCGCCGTGGATCAGGGTGGCGCGCGCCGTGAGCGAGCCTTCGGTGGCGGTGCCGAGGAAGTTGGACTTCACTTCGATGGTCGTGAAGCCGGAGGCGCCTTCGGGGAGGTTCGCCACGCAGCCGTAGCCGCAAAGCGTGTCCGCCAGCGCGATCACCGTCGCGGCATGGAGATAGCCGTTCGGCGCCCAGAGCTCGGGCCGGATGTCGAGACGGGCGACGGCGAAGCCCTCGCCGAGTTCGACCGGGGTGACGCCCACGAGGCCGGGGAGGCGCCCTTTCTGGCGGTTGAGCCACCATTCCGGGTTGGAACGCTCGTGGTTGGGGTCGAACATATGCGCCTCCTCGTATGTGGGGAGAGGCTAACGCGAGTGCGTTGCAAAGTGCAACCGACCACTTCACATTCGCGCGGGGGTGCCACGTACACTTCCGCCATGCAGAAAACCAGCGTCGGCTCCATCGAAATCACCGCCCTTGTGGACCTCGTGCAGGCGTATCCCGCCACGACCGTGTATCCGGAACTTGGGGATGCGGCCCGCTTCTCCGGATATCTCGACGCGGAGGGCAAGGTCGCGCTCGGGTTCGCGTCGTATCTCGTGCGCGATGGCGAGACCCTGTTGCTGGTGGATACCGGCTGGGGCCCAGAGCACGACGGGAAGCTGTTGGCAGAGCTCGCCGAGGCGGGCGTAAAGCCCGCGCAGGTAACGCACGTGCTGTTCACCCACCTCCACGGCGACCACACGGGCTGGAACATCGACCGGCAGTCGGGTCGGCCCATCTTCGCGAACGCCCGGCACCTCGTCCCCCAGGCGGACTGGGATCACTACGCGAAGGAGGCGGAGGAGGCGCGGAAGAAAGCCACCGGCGGCAGGCCGTGGCTGGGCTCGTTCGAACGGGACGTGCAGCCGCTCGAGGGCTTCGGGCTGCTCGACCTCATCTCCGGCGAGCGGGCGATCACTCCGGGGCTCACGGCAATCCCGACGCCCGGGCACACACCCGGACACACAAGCGTGGCGGTCAGTTCGGGCGGCGCCAACGGATTCGTGCTCGGCGACGTGGTGATTACGTGCGTTGACGCGGAGGAGCCCGAGCTGGAGTCGATGTTCGACTGGGACAAGAAGCTGGCAGTACGGACCCGCAAGGCGACGATCGAGCGGCTGATTGCGGACCGCGCGCTGGTCGCCGCGAGCCACCTGCCGGCGCCGGGACTGGGCCGGTTCGTGCGGGCGGATGGGAAGCAGTGCTGGCAGGGCATCTAACCCCGGCTCGCGTTGCGGCAGGTGCCTGCCGAGGAGTCCCCCCCGCCGTTGTACACTCCGCCAATGGCGGCCAAGCCCGAGCGTCCCTCGCCCCTGGAAGCACTGAAAGAACGGATCCCGGGCGAAACCATCCTCGATGACCTGACCGAGCAGCTGGACCGGACCCGGCGGCTGCTGACGAGCAACCCGGAGGCCGCGGCCGACGCGGCACTTTCGCACTTCGCCGGCGAAGCGGAGGTCGAGGCGCGTATCGCGGCGGACTTCGCTTCGCCCGGTCCGCTCGCGAATCCCGAGCGATTCCTCGAAGCGCACCGGCTGGCGATGCGCGCGCTGGAAGTGCTCGATCGCGAAGGCTCGCGCGACCCGACGGTCTCGCGGCGGTACGGGCCGCTCCGGCCGCTGGCCCGCCGGGGCATCGAGTTCGTGGCCGAGTACATCGTGAAGGCCTACGCGGCGAGCACCGTCGCTTCGATGCAGCGCCTGTACACCCGCCGCGAACCGCAGGCGGTGCGCGGGTCGGCAGCTCGGACTTCGCTGGCGCAGGCACGGGTGGAGATCTCGGGGGTCGCCCCATCATTAAAAAAAGGAAGCGTCGGGCTGCCGGCGCTGGTTGCCGGAGGCGCCGTCGTCCCGCTGCTGGCATCCGCCTCCCAGTACCTCGGCGCCATCGACTTCCTCGCCAGGCCGGTGCTCGTCGGTCTGTTCGTGGCGCTGTTCGTCCTCTTCGGCCTGCTCAGTTCGGTATTGCTGAGCGGCGCGGCGGTCGCGCACCGGCGGAGCAAGCTGATCATGCGCCAGCCGCTGGCGGCGCTCTGGGAAACGGTCGGGCACTGTGGGAACCCGCCGGAGGACAATTCGCGGCTGTTCGCCGCGATCGCGGTGCTGCTCTCGGCGGTGGTCTGGATCGTCATCCCGATCAGGGGCGTGGTCGCCTACCTGGCGACCTGATCAGCGGACGACGGCGTCGAGCCAGCGGATGACGTCGGCGGTGACTTCGTCGCGATTGGTCTCGTTCAGCATCTCGTGGCGGCCGTCCTTGTAGTAGAGCGTGTCGATGCGCTTCACGCCGGCTTCGTTCCAGAGCCTCTGAAGTTCGTAGAGGCCCGCCATGTCCTGGTTGATCGGGTCCTTCGTCCCGGCGAGGAACAGGCATGGGAGGTCGCGGCGGATCCCTCCGAGGACCTCGGGGTCGTTCAGGCGGCGGGAATTGGCGCGATTGTTGCGCTGCGAGGTGCGGGTTTCGAATCCGCACATCGGGTCGGCGATGTATTTGTCGACCTCGGCCGGGTCGCGGCTGAGCCATTCGTACGGCGTGCGGGCAGGTTCGAAGGCGGCGTTGGGGTTGAACGGCGCGGGCGTGCCATCGGCTTCACGGCGGCCCATGACGGCGCTGGACCCGGAAAGGACGAGGCCGTCGATCATCCCCGATCCGTCCGGGGCGAACTGGCGGGCGGCCGCCGAGCCCATGCTGTGTCCGAAGAGGACGACCGGCAGGCCGGGGCGGGCGGCCTTCCCCATCCCCATGAACTGGCCGATGTCGGCGACCAGTGCGTCCCAGCCGCCTTCCCCCAAGTCGCCGAGGCCCTCTGGGCCGGGGGACTT
>CALMIW010000310.1 GCA_937864275.1 uncultured Dehalococcoidia bacterium | reverse complement strand
TCTCGGCCATCGCCCGCGATATGGCAAAAGCCATCCCGAGCGCTGCCGTCGAGATCGTCCCGAATGCCGGTCACGCGGCCCATATCGACCAACCTGAAGCGTGCGCCCGGCCCGTGCTCGCGTTCCTCAGTCAATTACGCCCCGAAGGAGCCCTGAAGTGACCGTCAACTGGACCACCGCCCACGAGTACCGCGACATCCTCTATCAGAAGGCCGAGGGCATCGCTCGGATCAGCATCAACCGGCCAGAGGTGCACAACGCCTTCCGGCCCCAGACCGTCTTCGAGATGCTCGACGCGTTCGCCCGCGCCCGCGAAGACCAGGAGGTCGGCGTCGTCCTCTTCACCGGCGAAGGCGGACGTGCCTTCTGCTCGGGCGGCGACCAGCGCGTGCGCGGCCATGGCGGCTACGTCGGCGACGACGATATGCCCCGGCTGAACGTGACCGATCTGCATAAGCTCATCCGCTCGATGCCGAAGCCGGTGATCGCCCTCGTGGCCGGCTATGCCATCGGCGGCGGCCAGGTGCTCCACGTCGTCTGCGACCTTTCGATCGCCGCCGAAAACGCGCGCTTCGGACAGACCGGACCGAAGGTGGGCAGCTTCGACGGCGGATACGGCGCGGTGTTGCTCGCCCGGCTCGTTGGCCAGCGTAAAGCGCGCGAGATCTGGTACCTCTGCCGCCAGTACGACGCGAAAGAGGCGCTCGAAATGGGCCTCGTCAACGCCGTGGTGCCGCTGGAGAAGCTGGAGGAAGAGGGCGTGAAGTGGGCGCGCGAAATCCTCGCGCAAAGCCCCATCGCCCTGCGCATGCTCAAGTCGTCGTTCAACGCCGAGCTCGATGGCATGACCGGCATCACCGAGCTTTCGCACAACGCGACGATGCTGTTCTACATGACCGACGAAGGAAAGGAAGGCCGCGACGCCTTCCTCGAAAAGCGGAAGCCGCGCTACGACGACTTCGAGCTCTTCCCGCGCAGGCCGTGACCGGCCCGGCGGCCCCTGGAACGATCGTCCGCGTCTCGTGGCGCTCGTTCCGCGTGCCGTTCGCGTCGGCGTTTCAGACCTCCCGAGCTGCGCTCGCTGTGCGCGAAGGGCTGATGGTCACGGTGGAAACGGACGCGGGCGCGCGGGGGATTGGTGAAGCCAGCCCCTTGCCGGAGTTCGATGGGGGAACGATGGCTGGCACGGCGGCCGCCCTCGAGGCGATGGCCCGCCGGATCGCCGGGCTAGGCCTTGCCGAAGCGTGGGAAGAACCACACGCCGAGCTGAACGCCGAGGCTGGCTCGGCCCGCGTCGCCCGGGCAGGCCTCGAGACCGCAATCGCCGATGCGATGGCGCGCGCGGCCGGGCTGCCGCTCTGGGCGTGGTTGGAGCGACGCTCTGCCGCGACGGCGGACGCTGACCCGCTGATCCCCGTCAACGCCACCGTGGACGCACCGGATCCTGATGGCGTTGCGAAAGAAGTAGCGCGCGCGGCAGCCGCCGGGTTCGCGGCGATCAAGCTCAAGGTCGGCTCGGACGCGGTTCGCGACCTCGCCAGGATTGCGGCCGCCCGGGCAGCGGGCGGCCCGGCGATCGAGCTCCGCATCGACGCGAACGGCGGCTGGGACGACGCACGGGCCGAAAGCCGCGCTGCTTGCCTCCGGGCCGCACCAAGCCTCCCCCTGCGAACAGCCACTGGATCCCCGCCGGCCCGATTGCATCGAGGCGACCGCGCGCCTCCGGGTGAAGGTACCGGTGCCGGTTGCCCTGGATGAGTCGTGCCGCACGGTGGGGGATATCCGCCGCATCCGGGAACTCGGGGCTGCCGACGCGGTTGTCCTGAAGCCGATGCTCACTGGCCTCCGCGAAGCACTGGCGATGCTGTCCGAGGCGAGCCGTGGCGACCTTGGCACGATCGTCACCACGACGTTCGATGCGGGCGTGGGCACCGCGATGGCCATCCACCTCGCCGCGCTCATCCCGCCGCCGCGCCCTGCGTGCGGCCTCGCGACGTTCGACCGCCTGGAGCACGCACTGTCCCTGGCCGGCACGACGCCGGTCGCGGGCACCATCCGGGCGTGCGGACCCGGCCTCGGCGTCTCGCTCGATGAAGCGGCACTGGCCCGATACGCCGGGCCGATTTCGGGGACAGTGGCCCGGTGACCGGCGTGCTCGAAGACTGGCTCGCGCAGCGCGCGTTCTCGCTCCCGGATGTGGAGGCGGTCGTCGCGGGCGACCAGCGCCTGACGTACCGGCAACTCGACGCGCGGGTGCGCGGGCTCGCCGGGGCGCTGGTCGCCCGCGGCATCGCCCCCGGCGACCGCGTCGCGCTCCTGGGCCGCAACTCGCTCGAGTTCGTCGAGGCCGTCCACGCCGTCCCGCGGGCCGGCGCCATCCTCGTCCCCCTGAACATCCGCCTGACGGTGGAGGAACTGGCGTTTCAGATTCGCGATGCCGGCGTCCGCATGGTGCTCGCCGACCGGCACTTCGAAGCCACCGCGCGCGAGGCGGCGGCGCGGGCCGGCGTTCCGGATGTCATCACCTTGCCGCTGGCGGCTGCCGGCGCGGGCACCCTGTTCGAAACCCACGGCGAGACCGACGTCCACAGCATCGTCTACACCTCCGGCACCACCGGCTCGCCGAAGGGAGCGATGCTCACCTTCGGGAACTTCTGGGCCAGCGCGACCTCGTCGGCATTCAACCTGGGTGTGCTCCCCGGCGACCGCTGGCTCGCGTGCATGCCGCTCTTCCACGTCGGGGGCCTCGCGATCGTCCTTCGCAGCGCGATCTACGGCACGTCGTTCGTCGTCCACGAATCCTTCGATGAGCGCGCGGTGGCCGATTCGCTCCACTCGGAGGGAATCACCACGGTTTCGGTCGTCCCGACGATGCTGCTCCGCCTGCTCGATGCCGACGAGCGGCCGTCGCCCCCCGCGCTGCGGACCGTCCTCGTCGGCGGCGGCCCGGTGCCGCTGAGCCTGCTGAAGCGCGCGATGGATCGGGGGTTCCCGGTCATCCAGACGTATGGCCTCACCGAGGCCGCCAGCCAGGTGGCCACCCCGGCGCCCGGGGACGCCGTCGCCCACACGGGGTCGGCAGGCAAGCCGCTCGTGAACACCCGTCTTCGGATCGACGCACCGCCTGGCGAGCCGGGCGAGATCCTCGTCGCCGGCCCGACCGTGACGCCCGGCTATTTCGGCCGCCCGGAG
>CALMIW010000309.1 GCA_937864275.1 uncultured Dehalococcoidia bacterium | reverse complement strand
GTTGCCGGAGAATCCCGTGCAGGATCTGTGCAGGAATCAGCGGGCCGTCTGCGTGCCGCGGAACGATTGGCCTCAGCCCTCGAACTCGATTGCTCGAAGGCTCTGGGCGACCGCTGGAACATCGACCGAGGCCATCGTCCAGAGCTGGTCGGGATCGACACGGTGGTAGTGGTGGCTCAACCGGTCGCGCACCTTGGCCATGTCCGACCACGGGATCTCGTCGTGCGCTGCAGCGAACTCGCTCGACACGGCCTTCGACGCCTCGCCCATGACCTCCAGGCAACGCTCGATAGCCCGGCGGAGCACGACGTCATCGTCGAAGGCCACGCGACCACGAGCGACGATCGCCGCGATCTCGTCGGCCGCCATCACCATGTCGGCCACACGATGCGCGTCGACTCGGCTCACAGCTTGATCGCGTCCTTGCGGATCTCGGCGTCGCGCTCCAGCAGTGCCCCCGCCGACACCACGTCAACGTCGACACCGAGCAGTTCGGCGAGTGCCTCTTCGAGGTGCACCAGGTCGAGCAGCGAGCTGAACGGCTCGAACTCGACGAGGAAGTCGATGTCGCTCCCCGGCCTGGCCTCGCCCCGAGCGACCGAGCCGAAGACAGAGATCGAGCGGCCACGATGCCGACGCACGAGACCGAGGATCTCGCTGCGGTTCCGCTCGACGATCGAGCTCAGATCGGGGCCAGCAGCCATGGCCACAGCGTACGACCCGGGTCAACACAAGAGCCGGTCCATCCCCGGCCACGAGGCGTTGCGTTGCCACCAGCCGCAACACCCCCGGTCAGTGTGGCCCGCCGCCTGCCGGCATCTTCGGGCTGCCCGCCTTCAACCAGGCGCTCTCGTCTGGCCATCCGACACCAGCCCTATCGGTGGCTGCTACTTGCATCGGAGTGAAGTGGAACACCAAGGATCCCCGTCGTCGACGGAAACGACTGGGCGAACTCGTCGTCCTGGGGGTGACTCATCTGGGATGCTCACCTAGATGATGGGCTCGAGTTCCGTCGAGGACCTGGACGAACAACCCAACGACCACATCGTGTCGAGAGGGTGGCAGAAGAACTTTGCCAACGAGCTTCATCAAGTGGCAGTGCTTGACATCCTCGCACGCCGCGTGGTGCCGCGGGACCGGCCGATCAAGAACAACTTCGCCGAACGAGGATTCATGACCTACGTGAGTCCGAGCGGTGAGGTTCTGCGCGACGCCGACAAGGCGTTCCAACAGATTGAGCGTCGCGTGCTGAACAAGGTCCGGGAGGTCGGAGTGCGATCTCGCGTCACTGACGATCACCGGGAGGCTGTCGTGCAGTTGTTCACGATCCACCTGGTGCGCAGCCAAGCGTTTCGCGACTCGCAGTTCGCAGTGCTCAACAAGGCCGAACCCGACTTCGTCCGCGACTGGCCAAAGAACCCGAAGCTTCTCGAGAAGTACCAACTCCACTTGGGTCGCCTGCCCTATCCCGGAGAGGTCGAGGCACTTGTGATGCAGTGGTTCGCTGCTCAACGGTCTGGCGGCGTGGTGTTCGAGAGCCTCGACCACAGCATCGACACGATCGTCAACGTCCTGCGGAAGTGGCAGCTTCAGGTCGTTGCGTGCCCCGACTCCCTACCCGGCTTTGTTCTTGGCGACGTGCCAGTGGTCCACGCCAACCTTGCGCTCAAGAAGTTCGGCTTTCGTGATGGCCTTGCAGTCGGTGACGCCGACGTCATCATGGCTCCGATCAGCCGCCGCGTCCTTGTCTGCTTCTCGAAGGAGCCAAGGCGGCCAGCGACGATCACCACCAAGCAGTCGCTTCGCACGCTGAACAGCCTTACCTTTCGCGTCGCGCGTCGAGAGGTTGCATGCCACCCTCATGACGGTGCCGACGCCCAGCGCGCGTGTGCTTCTCTCGAGCATGACCTGCCGAGAGGTGCCCTGCTCACCGTAAAGGCCCGGTGACGAGCTGGATCGCATCATGCGTTGCGCGACACTGGGCATCGGACGCCGGTGACGCGTGCAGATCGATGCTGAGGGGAGTGGCCGGCTCCTGACGTCCGTCACTCTGCGCTCCCCGATGAGTCGGGCGAAGTAGCGTCGATCGGCAGTTCGGATCGGTCTGCTGCCGGTCGCTAGAGGCCAGCGGCATCCTCTGGGCCGAGCTTGGTGACCTTCCAACCTGCGGCGATCAACGCGTCCAGGATTCGCGTGCGAGACACGGGCAGAAACGATCGGTAGGCAAGTGGCGCGTCATCAGGAAGCGGGAGGATGAGCTGCAGCCGTCCGCCCAGCCACAGCGAACGCGGCGATACCGAATGGCTCGTTCGCCGGCGG
>CALMIW010000308.1 GCA_937864275.1 uncultured Dehalococcoidia bacterium | reverse complement strand
GCGAGCGCGTCATCGGCCGGTGGTTCACCGAGACCCGGCGCCGCGACGAGGTCGCCGCCCCAGAGCTCCATGTTGTGGACGCTGACCGAGTTGTAGCGGCCGTCGTACTGGATGCCATCGATGGCGAGGGTGAACTGGCGACCCATGGGGCCGACCATCTTCACGCCGGTCATGATCACGTAGGGGGCCGTGTCGCCGAGCCGCTTCAGCCAGCGCGGCGTCGACTGCGAGATCTCGGGCACCCAGCCGGCGGAGGCTTCGAGGAGGAAGTAGCGGACCTGCTCCTCGCCGTCTTCGCCCCGGGCCGTGACCTTGCCGGCATCGATGCGCCGTTCCTCGCCGCTGGCGATCGCTTTGATGGCGAGGTTGCCGCGACCGATGCCGAGGCCCTTGGCGACGTCCTTCCCTGTCCCGAGCCCAATCGTGGCGATGCGGACGCGTTCGCCCGCTCCTTTGCCGAGGATGCCATTGGCGACTTCGAAGACGGTGCCATCGCCGCCGCAGGCGACGAGGAACTCGCGGCCGGCATCGATCGCCTCTTCGGCCAGTTCGATTCCGTGCCCGCGGTGCGTGGTGAAGACCATGTCGGCGGCCATACCGGCGCGCTCGATGGCATCGATGATGGTCCCGACGCGGTTGCGCGTGCGGCCGCCGCCGGAGTTCGGATTGAGGATGAAGAGCGGCCTGGCGGCCACCTCAGGCGATATGCTCTCTGTCACGGACTCACCCTAGCGCGTACGACGCGGAAGGTGAAGGAGCAGCGCTTGGAATCGCACGAGAGCTTTCGGGCAATGGACACCGACATCGATGTGTTCATCGAGACGAGCGCACCGCCACCCCCGGGAAGCTTCATCGGGGTGAGGCTGCTGTTCGAGCAGCAGGAGGAACGCTTCTCCCGCTTCCGGGAGCAGAGCCTCCTTTCCCGGCTGAACGGGGACGAGGCCATCGAGGATGCGTGGCTCGCGCGGGCGGTGACGATGGCGATCGACGCGCACCAGCTCACCGGCGGCTACTTCAACCCGATGGTGCTGCCCGCACTGAGGAGCGCCGGGTACGACCGGACCTTCAAGGAGGTCCAGGGAGGCTCGGCGATCGAACCGCAGCGCGTGCCCGACCCGGCAAAGGTGCTGAAGGTGTCGGGGCTCAAGGTGGAGTTGCTCGCGGGCCAACTCGACCTTGGCGGGATCGTGAAGGGATGGACGGCCGACCTGGCCGCGGAACACCTCGCTACCGAGCACGCAAACGCGTTTGTGAACGCTGGCGGCGACATCCGCTGCACTGGCAACGACGCGACCGGCCGCGGCTGGGCGATGGACGTCTCGGCGCCGGACGGTTCGACCGCGTGGGAAGGGCGGCTGGCGGGCGCTATCGCCACCTCCACGACGATGAAGCGGCGCTGGAAGGCTGCCGGCGGCGCGGTAGCGCACCACCTCATCGACCCCGGGACGGGCATACCCTCGGAGTCGCCCTACGTCCAGGAGTCAGCGCGGGCGGGGGCCTGCTGGATCGCGGAAGCCTGGGCCAAGGCGGTGCTCATCGGCGGGCCGGACGTGATGGAGCGCGCCGAGCGGGCCGGAGTTCCCGTGCTCGCCATCGGCCGGGACGGCGAAAGGATGAGGTCGCCGGGCTGGTAGCTGCCGGGAGCGACTAGTCCTTCAGGCGCGAGAGGTCGTAGACGAGGAAAACGGTCGGGCCTTCGCGGGTGGGGCTGCCGCCGACGCGTTCGATGGTGACGATCGCGGTGTCGTAGGTGGTGATGCCTTCGGGTACGACGGTCTGGTAGCGGGCAAAGCCGTCCGCGTCGGCGGCGAAGGTGCCGAGGCTGTAGTACTTGCCGCCGGAGTTCACCCAGATCTGGTAGGTCTCGCCGGCGGGCCGCTGTGGAAGGTCGCTGGCGACGAACCAGACCCGCTTCTGTTCGCCGTCCCAGATGAGGCGGCCGATGGAACTCGAGTCCTCCTCGGCGGGCACCACGTCGGCGATTCGCGTTTCGTTAGAGAGGAGCGCAACGATGAGGCCCTGGTCGCCAGTCGCGGCCTCGGCGAGCCGGGCGGCCTCTTTCTCCTGGTCTTCGAGCTTGCGGGTGAGCGCGGCGATCTCGACTTCCTGTGAGAGCGCCTCGTCGATCTTGCGCTGGAGGCGCTCGTCGTCATCGCGGAGGTCGGTCATTTCCGAGCGCATCCAGACCATGCCGGTGAAGGCGGCGACCGCCACGAAGACGGCGGCGACCCCGGCGGCGGCCTTGCCATAGCCGATAGCGCGGCGGAGCGGGCTCGGCCGGCGGATGCCCGTCGCCAGGAAGACCCGCTGCTTCAGTT
>CALMIW010000307.1 GCA_937864275.1 uncultured Dehalococcoidia bacterium | reverse complement strand
TAGCGGGCCTGGAAGCGACGAACGTCTCGTCATTCGCGATGGGTGGAAACAGATCGACCACCGGAATGCCCCAGCGGGAACAGCTCGTGACCGGCGGCAGCCAGGCGATGTAACTGGGCGGGCTGAACGGCTTCGGCGCGGCCGTGACGGCATACCTGGGCGCGCTGGTCCACGGCGAAGGCGACTGGGTCGACATCTCGATCCAGGAGTGCATGGCCGGGATGCTCGAACTGTACGGCCCCGGCGGCGCCTACAACGGAACCGTGAGCATGCGCGCCGGCAACCACACGCGCGCGGCATGGGGCATCTACCCGTGCGCCGATGGCTTCGCCGGCGTCTGCGCGCTCGAGCGCCAGATCCCGGCGCTGTTCACGGTCGTCGGCGACCCGGAACTCGACGAGCCTCGCTTCCGCGATCGAATGGAGCGCCCGAACCACGACGACGAACTCCAGGCGAAGCTCTACGGCTGGTTCGCCGAGCACACGAAGCAGGAAATCCTGGACCTCGGCGCGCGCTACAAAGTCCCTTTCGGTGCCGTGATGACGCCCGCCGACCTGCTGGGGAACGCGAGCCTGGCCGAGCGCCACTTCTTCGATGCCGTCGCCACCCCCGAAGGTACCGCGATGGTCCCGGGCCGCCCGTTCCTCGGGCTGCCCTGGGTACCGGGGGAGTTGCGCGCCGCGGGCGGCGACACGGACTCGGTCCTTGCCGAGTGGCTGGGGGTGCCGGCGTGAAGAAGCTGCCGCTGGAAGGCATCCGGGTCGCCGACCTGACGATGATGTGGGCCGGGCCGTACGCAACCCGCGTCCTCGCGGAAATGGGCGCCGAGGTCATCAAGATCGAATCGCCCCGCGCCTGGGACAACATACGCACCCTCATCCCGCTGCCGGACGAGGCCGAGCCGTGGAACAGCTCGTGGTACTTCAACGATTACAACCGCGACAAGAAGTCGCTGACCCTCGACCTGGCGCAGGACCTGGGCAGGCAGACGTTCCTCAAGCTGATCGCGAAGTGCGACGTCGTCATCGAGAACTACCGGGCGGACGTGCTGGACAACCTCGGGTTGGGTTACGGCGTGCTGAAGGCGGTGAAGCCCGACATCATCCTCATCAGCATGGCCGGATATGGGAAGACCGGGCCGGAGCGCGACCAGGTCGGCTTCGGGCCCATCATCGAGCAGATGAGCGGACTCGCTTCGCTCACCGGCTATGGCGACGACGGCGTCCCGATGAAGACCGGACTCTCCTATGGGGACCCGGTGGCGGGAAAGGCGGCAGCGGCCGCTGTCGCACTGGCGCTTATCCAGCGGCGGAAGACAGGCGAAGGCGTGTTCATCGATCTCGGACAGCGCGAAGTCATGTCGACGCTGATCGGCGAGGCCTTCGCCGCGCGCGCGCTGCGCGGCGAGGCGACCCCTCAGCGGGGCAACCGCGATGCCCGCTACTTCGCGCAGGGCGTGTATCGCTGCGCCGGCGATGACCAGTGGATCGCGATCACCGTCCGGACCGAGGGACAGTGGAACGACCTGTCACACCACTTCGGGCTGGAGCAGGACCTCTCCGGGACTTCGGGCGCTGCCCGGCTCGAAGAGATCGACCGGCGGATCTCGCAGTGGACGGCCGACAAAGAGCCTCAGTGGCTCCTCGAACAACTCGCGGCCCGGGCCATCGCCGCCGGGCGGGTGCTGAACACCGTCACGGTCCACGAAGACATGCACCTGGACGAACGAGGCTTCTGGGTGGAGCTGCCGCACCCGCGGATGCACGCGTGGAAGCAGCCCCGGAGCGCCTGGCAGTTCCGCGAAGCCACGCCCACACTGAAGCGCCACGCTCCGCTCTTCGGCGAACACAACGAGGAGATCCTGCGCGGACTGTTGGGCCTCGGCGATGCTGAGATTGCCGAGTTGGAACGCGCCGGGGTTATCGCGGGCGCGCCGGTGAACCCGGCGGCAGGTTAGGGATTACACCTCGACGATCAACTTCTCGAGGCCACGGAAGCCGGGGACCGTCTTCCAGACCAGCTCCTGCTCCGGCATGCGGAGGTTCGGGAACCGGTCGAGAAGCGTCTTCAGGCCGATCTGGGCTTCCAGCCGGGCGAGGGGCGCCCCGAGGCAGTAGCGGCGGCCACCGCCGAAGGCGACGTGGTCGATGTCCTCGCGCGTCACGTCGAACTTGTGCGGATCCTTATGGAGGCGCGGGTCGTAGTTCGCACCGCCAATGGCGAGCGTGACGGACTGGCCCTTGTGCATGGGGCAGCCGGCCAGTTCGCGGTCATCGACGGCAATCCGGCCGGTGAAGGTTACGGGCCCTTCGTAGCGCAGCATCTCCTCGACAGCATTCGTAACGAGCGACGGGTCGTCCCGCAGGATCCGGACCTGCTCGGGATTCTGGAGCAGGTTCTTCACGCCGTTCCCGAGGAGGTCGGTAGTGGTGACGTTCCCGGCTCCCAGGAGGAGGGCAATCATGGAAACGACTTCTTCGTCGTTGAAGAAGTTGCCCTCGTCCTCGGCGTGGAGGAGCGCGGTGATGAGGTCGTCCTTCGGTTCGGCGCGGCGCTCGGCGATAGCCTTGCGGAGGTACTCCTCGAGCTGTTCCCTGGCGACCTTCGCACGCTTCTGGGTCTCCTCGCTGGCGAACGGGTCGAAGCCCGCGGCCACGCCATCGTCGGTCCAGCGCTTGAAGTCGGCCTGGTCCTTCGGGTCCACGCCGAGCATCTCGGCGATCACGATGGTCGGATACGGCTGACAGAAGGCAGTCATCAGGTCGAACGACGACTGGCCCTCGACCTTGTCGAGCAGTTCGTTGGCGATCGCGCCGATGCGGTCGCGCATCTGCTCGATCGCGCGAGGGGTGAAGGCCTTCGAGACCAGGCCGCGCAGGCGGGTGTGGTCCGGCGGGTCGAGGAAGAGCATCGACGGCTCGCGGTTGTCGCCCGCGAACCGCTGGCGGAAGCTCGCCATCAGGCTGGACTCGTCGGCCTTGCGGGGGTCCACGTTCAGGTCGCGGTCGTTCAGGATCGCCTGAACGTCTTCGAAGCGGCTGACGATGTAGCGACCGAACATCTCGTCGTAGACGGCGCGGCCCTGTTCGCGGACCTCATCGAGAAGCGTGAACGGGTCCTTCTGGTACTCCGGGTTCACGGGCGAAAGGCTCATGCCAAGGGCGGGAGGAGTCTGCTTCTGGGTCATCGTGCGGCTCGAATCATGGGGATTCGGGTAGCGTAGCAAACTCGAACAACATTCGAACACAGCTAATTGCCCGCGGACGAACTATCTCCGGCGGACGAGAGACCCCGCGAGGGTCAGGTGGGCGCCCAAGTCCACCGGCTTGTGAGCGCGAGCGGCCTGCCCGGAGCCACAACCGCGGCGCCATCGACGACGGAACCGGCTGCTGAAAGGTTGAACGCATCGGGCGCACAGGTCTGCGGTTCCAGGCAGAACGCCTCCGGCGGGGAATAGACCTGGAGGTGGGGCCGGGGACTCTCAAAGGCAATGGACAGGCGGAGCCGCTCCCACTCGACTACCACCTCCGGCCGTTCGATGCCGGTGTAGCAGTCGTCAAGGCGACGCTGCCCGAGCTGGCGGCCATCGAGGAGGAAGTCCTCCGCGGGCGCCACGAGCTCTCCTGTGGGGATGCCGTCTTCCAGCACGTAGCGGCTGGCCGCGGCCACGCCGACCGTCACACCAGCCGAGCCCGCGACGTCGCGCCGGAACCAGGGGTGCCAGCCGCAGCCCGCAGGGAAGGCCTCGCGCGCCGCCCGGACTTCCAGCTTGAGCGCGAGGAATCCCGGACCGAGTTCGATGCGCTGCCAGGCGCTGCCCTCCCATGGCCACGCCCGCCCGAAGTCGCACCGCATTTCGACCACCCGGCCGACGCGGGCGACGACCTGCCAGGGCTGGTCGAAGCAGAGCCCGTGGAGAGCTTCGCCGGCCGCGTCGAGCGGGACCCGGTACTCGCGGCCGGACCAGGCGAATTGGCCGGCGCGGATCCGGTTCGGCCATGGCGCCATCGGGTAGCACCCGCCGATGAGCGGCTGGCGGTCGTACTCTGCCGGGTCGGCCGGCGCGTAGAGCAGTGGTTCCTCCCGCCCGTCAACCTCGACGAAGAGCTGGGGGATGCGCCCGCCGAAGCGCGGCTCGATCAGCGCCCTCGCGCCCACTGTCCGGAGTTCGATAGTCACCGCCCGAATGCTGCGGCGTTTGCGGCGCTTCGGACAATGCCCCGGCTACACTGAACGCATGCGGCGAATCCTTCTCTTCGATATCGACATGACCATGGTGCGCACCGATGGCGCCGGACGCGGGGCCATGGAGGCGGCGTTCCAGCGCGAGTTCGGCGTCGAAAAGGCGACCCAGGGGATGGTCTTCGACGGCCGCACCGACCGCTGGATCTTCCTCGAGTGCCTCGAGCGCCACGGGTTCGGCGGCGCGGCACTCTCGTCCAACTTCCAGCGTCTCTCCGAAAGCTATCTCGACGACCTCCCGGCATGGATCGCTCAAAAGGGCGGCATCGTGCTCCCGGGGGTGCGCGAACTGCTTGCGGCGCTCGACGCCGAAGACGCCCTCGTCGGCCTCGCGACCGGCAACATGCGGCGCGGCGCCGCCCACAAGCTCGGGCACTTCGGGCTCTGGCATCACTTCTCCGGCGGCGGATTCGGCGACCAGCACACCGTGCGGGCGGAGCTTGTGCGCGACGGGATCGCCGAGTTGGAGGCGACGTTCGGCCTGGCTCCCGGGCGCTCGGAGGTGATCGTGCTGGGCGACACACCTCTCGACATCGAGGCGGCCCATCTCGCTGGAGCGAAAGCCTTTGGCGTCGGCACGGGCAGGTACTCGCCAGAACAGCTGCGCGACTCCGGCGCCGAGTTCGCGATGCCTGACCTTTCGGATACCGCCCGAGCGCTGGAGATGCTGCTGGGCTGAGGCTGCTTCCCTTCGACCGCCCAACCACTGAAGGGCATGGATTGCGCGCCTCGCAACGTCCTAATAGTATTAGTTTTGCCAAATGCCAGTAGTTCATGCCACGAAGCCAACGGTCCGTCGCCACGGGTATCCACTGGTCCGCCAGTCCATTCTCGACACTGCTCGAGATGTCATGCGGGCTGAGGGCGTCGGCGCGCTCAGCCTGAACGAAGTGGCCCGGCGGCTGGGGATGAAGACCCCCTCGCTCTACACGTACTTCGATAGCAAGCACGCCCTCTACGACGAACTGTTCCGCATCGGCATGCAGATGTACCGCCGTCGCCTCGCCGAACTCTTCGCGAGGCACCAGTTCGATGACGACCTGCTCGAAGCCGGGATTGCGAACTACATGGCCTTTGCCGACGAGAACCCGGACCTCTATTCCCTGCTTTTCGAGCGGCCCGAGCCCGGATTCGTCCCCTCCGGGGCTTCGATGGTCGAAGCATCGGGGCTCCTCGAAGACGCCGAGCGTCAGTTCCAGGCCGCGCTCGACGCAGGGCTGCTCCGCAGCGGATTGGATGCCGCGGCGACACGCGACCTCTTCATCGCGGTCATGCACGGCCTCACCTCGCTGAAACGAGCAAACGAACCAGACGCCCCGATCACCAGCGGGCGGTTCGGGCCGCTGGTCCCGGCTGCGGCTTCGTTGATCAAGGCCGCCTGGGTCGCCCCGCCCAGCCCTGCTCACGCAACGAAGGAGACGCCATGACGCCGTTGACGGCCCGAACGGGCAACCCGAGCGATGCACGGGACGTTCCCGTGCCGACTCCCTCCGACTACGCCGCTTCCGCCCGGATGGAACTCGCGGCATTCCTGCAGGCGCTGGAACAGTTGGAGCCGGGAGACTGGGAGCGCCCGACGCCCTGTTCACTGTGGGACGTCCGCGACGTGGTGGCCCACCAGGCCGGGCACATCCAGAGCGGCGCCGGGCTGACAGGCATGCTCGCCCAGGTCAACCCCCGGACCATCGCGCCCTACCGCAAGCGCGGCATGTCGATGCTGGATGCGATGAATCAGAAGCAGGTCGACATGCGCCGGGACCTCACCACTGAGGCGCTCATCGCGGAGCTCCGGGAGGGGACGCCGAGGTCCATCGCGGCACGCCTGCGCCTGAACCTCGCCGCCGGGCAGGTGCGCGTCCCGGTTCCCCCGGTCGGGGTCGTGCCCGTACGCACGCTCTTGCACCGGATCTTCCCTCGCGACATGTGGATCCACCGCCTCGACATCGCCGACGCCACCGGCAAGCCCTTTGCCATCACGGCCGAGCACGACGGCAGGCTGGTGGCGCTGGCCGTCCAGGACGTCGCGAAGTTCGTACAGAAGCGGGACCGCGACCTTGGCCTGACCATCCGCCTCGATGGGCCCGCCGGCGGCCACTGGGCCGTATCCGCCGGGCGCGGCACGCGTGTCGACATCGAGATGACGGTGCCCGACTTCATGCGGCGGACGAGCGGCCGCATCAGCGCCGAAACGGCGCTGGGGCGCGTCTCTTCGAACGCATCGCCAGAGGCAACCCGAAGGGCGCTCGACAACCTGCTGGCGCCGTATTAGACGCTGCTGACGGCTGTCGCTGGCACGCGCCGCAGGCAGGTGTAGACTCGCGCCACAACGTTGCGGATGGGTGTTGATTCATGGCGCGTGAAATAGCCGGCGCAACGGGCGCTTCGGCGGAGCGGGCCTCCAGGGGCATTTTCTACGGCTACTGGCTGATCGGTGCGGCATTCGTCGCCCAGTTCGTCGCTGTGGGTTCCCAGAACTACGTCGTCGGCGCGTTCTTGAAGCCGATGACGACCGAACTCGATTGGACGCGCTCCGAGTTCACGCTCTCCCGCACGCTCGCCCAAGTCATCATGGCCTTCACCGGCTTCTTCATCGGCGCACACGTCGACCGCCGTGGCGGACGCCAACTGATGCTAATCGGCATCGTCTTGCTTGCCACCGCGCTCTACGGGCTGAGCTTCACACAGGAACTCTGGCAATGGATTGTCCTGAACGGGCTCATCCTCACCATCGGCGCCGCGATGATCGGCAACCTTGTCGTGAACGTCACCCTCTCGAAATGGTTTGTCGAACGCCGCGGCTGGGCAGTGAGCATGGCCTCGATGGGGGTCTCGATGGCAGGTGTCGCGCTAACGCCTGCCATCACTGAAGTCATCGACAACTGGGGCTGGCGCGCAGCCTGGCGGGTGCTCGCCATCGGCGCTGCTGCGCTCATCGTGCCTACTGCCTTCTTCATGCGCCGCGCCCCCGAGGACTACGGTTGGAATCCCGACGGCCGTAGCAACGAACAAATGGCATCCGGCATGGGTGATCGCGCGCGCGCCGAATATGCCATGTCCATGACCCGAAAGCAGGCCGTGCGCACTGCCACGTTCTACATGTTGGTGATCGGCTTCGGCATGTTCGGCGTCACTATCGGCGTCATGCTCCTCCAGACCATTCCCTTCATGACCGACGCCGGCTACAGCCGCGCGACCGCTTCGCTCATGATCACGATGTCGTCGATCCCGGCGCTGCTTTCGAAGCCAATCTGGGGTTACGCCATGGACCACTGGGACCCCAAGAAGCTCGCCTCGGCCGGCGCCCTCCTCACCGGCACCTCAATGGTGATCATCACGGCCTCGGTCAATGCGAACGCCGACCTGCTCGTGTATTTCGGATTCTTCCTGCTTGGTTGTGGCTGGGGTGGCATGATCCCTCTCCAGGAGGTCATCTGGGCCTCCTACTTCGGCAGGCGCTACCTCGGTTCGGTCCGCAGTGCAGGGCTTCCCTTCGCACTCATCCTCGGCGCTGGTTCGCCGCTGCTCGTCTCGATCTACTTCGACCACGTCGGCAACTACAACGGCGCATTCTTCACCGTCGCCTGCCTGAACATCGCCGCCGCGGCCATGCTGCTGTTGATTCCGAAACCCGGCGAACGGATGCAGGTGCCCGAGGCTGCCTAGCGAAACTTCTCGCCGTCCGGAGGGAGGGGCGTCTCGACCGGGAGGATGCGCAAACCCCCGGCGAATGTGACCTCGATGTCCGATGCTTCAGGCGTGAGATCCACGACTGCAAGCTCCTTGACGCCGAGCTTCGAAAGAATCTGGCTGACATGCCACTTCGCCCCGTCGAGCGAGATGCCAAGGTCCTGCGCGATTTCGAAGTTCGTGAGCCCTCGCGAGATCCGGTCCAGGACCTCTCGCTCGCGCGGAGTCCAGGGAGGATCACCGCCGGTCTTCCTGTCCACGCGGCCACGCTATCGCTGCCCGCCTAGCCTGACCCTACTCTATGTTAACCATTCGATTTTGAGATTGGTCGACAGCCAGCTCGGACGGGTGAAGAATCCCCGGGATGCTTCGACTCGGACTCATCGGCACCCAGTTCATCGGGAACCTCTACTGC
>CALMIW010000306.1 GCA_937864275.1 uncultured Dehalococcoidia bacterium | reverse complement strand
TGTGCTTCGGCGCATCGGGGTCGCTACGGACGAGGAGGAAGCACCAGTCGGAGTGATGAGCGCCGGTGGTCCAGATTTTCTGGCCGTTGACCACGTAGTCGTCGCCATCGCGGACGGCGCGGGTCTGGAGGCTGGCGAGGTCGCTTCCGGCGCCGGGCTCGCTATAGCCCTGGCACCAGGTGACTTCGGCGTTGGTGATCCGTGGCAGGTGCTCCGCCTTCTGTTCGGCGTTCCCGTGGACGATGAGCGTGGGCCCGATCATCCCGACGTTGAAGACGCGGCCGCCATCGGGCGCGCCGGCGTAGGAGATCTCCTCGCTGAAGACCATCTGCTTGATGTGGCTCCAGGCGAGTCCGCCGTACTCCTTCGGCCAGGCGGGGGCTACCCAGCCCTTCTTCGCGAGCTTCTTCATGAAGTCCATCTGCTCGGGCCAGTTCTCCTGGCTCGTGGGGCGGACCGGCCCGGCGCCGCGGTCGGAAGGCATGGCATCGGCGAGGAAGGCCCGGACCTCGGCACGCAGCGCGTTATGTTCTTCGGTGAACTTGAATTCCATGTTCATCACCCCACCCGGGCATCTCATCCGGGGATTTCCGGAGTGGAGCTTACCGCAGGGTAGGGCGCCTGTCGCGCGAGAAGAGTGCCCGACAGTTAGACTCCGACCAATGACTACACCCCCAGTGGCCGCCCGGATTCCGCGGACAACGACGCTCCACGGCGACGAGCGCATCGACGACTACGCCTGGCTTCGCGAGAAGGGGACACCGGAAGTAACCGCCCACCTGGAGGCCGAGAACGCCTACGCCGACGAGATGCTCGCCCACACGAAACCCCTCCAGGAGCAGCTGTACCGGGAAATGCTCGGACGCATCAAGGAAGACGACGATTCGTTCCCATACCGGCATGGCGACTGGCTCTACTACTCCCGGGTGGAGGCCGGGAAGCAGTATGCGATCCACTGCAGGAAGGCCTCCGACGGCGCCCCCGAACAGGTGCTCCTCGACCTGAATGTGATGGCGGAAGGCCACTCGTTCATGGGTCTGGGAGCGTTCCAGCCGAGTCCGGATGGCCGGCTGCTGGCGTACTCGACCGATACCACCGGCTATCGGCAATACAGGCTGCGAGTCAAGGACCTGGCATCCGGTGAGCACCTGGACTTCGAGGCGGAGCCCGCCGGGACCGTCGCCTGGGCCGGTGACAACGCCACCGTCTTCTTCACCATGGACGACGATGCGAAGCGGCCCGCCCAGGTATTCCGGCATCACCTGCAGACTGGCAAGCGCGACCTGCTCTTCGAAGAGCCCGACGAGATGTTCCGGGTCTCCGTGCACCGCTCCCGAAGCGGGAGGTTCCTGTTCTTGACCGCGGCGAGCCATACCGCCACGGAGGTCCGGTACCTCCCGACCGAAAACCCGGGGGAAGCATGGCACCTCATCGCGGAACGCGACCGGGAACATGAGCACGAGTACTACGCCGACCATCACTCGGACTGGTTCTACTTCCTGACGAACGACGCCGGCCGCAACTTCCGGGTCGCGCGTGCGCCGCTCGCCACACCTGCGCGAGACTCATGGGAAGAGGTCGTGGCGCACCGCGACGGCGTGATGATCGAAGACCTGGACCTGTTCGCCGGGCACATGGTGCTCTCGGAACGGGCGGAAGGCCTTCAACGGCTTCGGGTGACGAACCTCGAATCCGGCGAGACCCACGAGGCTGCCTTCCCGGAGCCGGTTTACTCCGTTTCCACGGGGCCGAACCGTGTCTGGGAGACGCCCGTCGTCCGTTACAGCTACCAATCGCTGGTCACTCCGCCACAGGTGGTCGACTACGACATGGACGCTCGGACGGCGACGATTCGGAAGCAGCAGGAGGTCCCGAACTTCGACCCTGCGAAGTACGCCAGCGAACGCATCTGGATCGCTGCCCGCGACGGCAAGCGGGTGCCTGTCTCGGTTCTCTCGCTGAAGGGCGCGCCACGCGATGGGACGTCTCCGATGCTGCTGCAGGGCTACGGGTCCTACGGCGCGAACTACCCGATCGCGTTCAACAGCAACCGGATGAGCCTCGTCGACCGCGGGATGACGGTCGCTTTCGCCCACATCCGCGGAGGCGGCGAACTCGGCAAGCCCTGGCACGACGACGGCAGGATGCTGAGGAAGATGAACACCTTCACCGACTTCATCGACGCGGCGGAGGCACTGGTCGCACAGGGCTACACCAGCCGCGACAGGCTCACGATCAGCGGCCGAAGTGCGGGCGGGCTGCTGATGGGTGCGGTGACGAACCTGAGACCAGACCTCTTCAAGGCGGTAGTCGCGGGCGTGCCGTTCGTGGACGTGATCAACACGATGCTGGACGCGAGCCTGCCACTGACGGTTGGCGAATGGGAGGAATGGGGCAACCCGCAAATCGAGGCGGAATACCAGTACCTGAAGCGCTATTGCCCGTACACGAACCTCGAGGCGAAGGCTTACCCCGCCATCTTCGTGAAGACGGCGCTGAACGACAGCCAGGTGATGTACTGGGAGCCGGCCAAGTGGGTGGCAAAGCTGCGGACGTTGAAGACCGACTCGAACCCGCTGATCTTCCGGACCGACATGGGAGCCGGGCACGGAGGTGCATCGGGGCGGTACGATTACCTGCACGAGGTGGCCGAAGAGTACGCCTTCATCCTTTGGCAGGCTGGCAAGAACGATTCGTGAACATTTTCTTTGACGTGGACAACACCATCATCACGTGGGACGTGAAGCTGCGGCCGGGCGTGCACGAGGTCTTCACGCGGCTGCGGGAAGACGGCCACACCATTTACCTGTGGAGCGGCATGGGTCCGCGCTGGGAAGTGGTGAAACGGTTCGACCTGCACGAACACGTCGCCGACTGCTTCTGGAAGCCGCTGCACAACCACCACGCCCGCATGGAAGAACTCGGCATCACCGTCATGCCCGATTATGTCATTGATGACCATGTGGAGATCATCCATGCCTACACCATCGGCTCGCATGTGCCGGAGCCGGCGTTGCCGCTGGACCGGGATACCGTCATGTGGCGGGTGTACGACGAAATCCAGGCACACGTGAGCAGCTTCCGGGCGGGATGAGCTGCGTCATCGTCGTGCGGCATGCGATGCCGGAAGTGGTGCGCGGAGTCTCTTCCAGACAGTGGGGGCTGAGCGAAGCGAGCCGCGAAGACTGCGTTCTGCTCGCGCACGCGCTGCCGCCGGGCATCGGGCGCGTCTGGAGCAGCGACGAACGCAAGGCGAAGGAAACGGCGGACGTCGTCGGCCGTCGGCTTGGGCTGCCGGTAAGCGTGGACGTGGGATTCGGGGAAGTCGACCGTCCCGACGTCTGGGACCGGGATTATCGAGAGGTGGCCGCCGGTTACCTTGGCGGCGCCGACGAACCGGGCTGGGAAGAGAGGGCCGCGGTGGTGCGCCGGTTCGCGGCGGCGGTGGGACGAGCACAAGGAGGGACGACCGGCGACGTGGTCATCGTGACTCACGGGATGGCGATGAGCCTGTGGGTCGCGAGCGTGGCGCCAGTCGCTGTCGTTGAGTGGTGGCGCGCGCTGACCTTCCCTGACGCATGGCGCATCGAGATCGAGACGGGCGTGGTCGAGCGGGTGTGGATGGGGGGAGCGCGCCGAGGCGGTTTGGTCGCCGGTTATAGCGAGTTTAGGCATTTTGATCTGAAGCTTGTAAACTCGATAAACTCTGTATAACCTCTGATCGAATGGACCCGGTCTCCAATCCCTTCGCTCCTGGCGCCGGCACGCGTCCCCCCGAATTGGCCGGCCGTGACGAACTGCGTGAGGTGGTTCGTATCGCGCTTGAGCGAGTGAGACGCGGCTTACCGGCCAAGAGCGTCCTAATGGTTGGACTGAGAGGAGTCGGCAAGACGGTCCTCCTGGATCAAATGCGCGACGACGCCGAAGCATCGGGGATGCACACGCTCCGTATCGAGGCCCCGGAGTACCGATCGTTACCAGCGCTCCTCGCGCCACAGCTCCGCCAGGCGCTGCTCCGGCTGGCGAGGAACGAACGAACCAAGGACAAGGCTCAGCGGGCACTCAGAGCATTGTCAGGCTTCGCCCGGGCACTAAAAGTGAAATACCAGGACATCGAGGTTGGAGTCGACTTCGAGCCGGAACCGGGACTGGCAGATAACGGGGACCTGGAGCACGACCTCCAGGCGCTGGTGGAGGCCGTCGGTGAGGCGGCAAAAGCCGGCAAGACCGCCCTCGTCATGTTCATCGACGAATTGCAGTACGTCGATGAACAACAGCTCGCTGCGTTGATTACGGCCCTGCATCGGGCCGCGCAAGGAAGCCTCCCCGTTACCCTGGTTGGCGCCGGGTTGCCGCAACTGCGCGAACGGACGGGCAAAGCAAAGTCCTACGCCGAAAGGCTCTTTGACTTTCCCGTGGTCGGTCCCCTCGAACCAGAAGCTACGAGGCTCGCGATCTCGCGGCCGATCGAAGCCCAGGGCGTGCGCATCGAGCCGAAGGCACTCGACCTGATAGTTGAGGCGACGCAGGGGTACCCGTATTTCCTTCAGGAGTGGGGCAAACACGCCTGGGACACCGCGGAGCGGTCGCCTATCACTCGCGCGGATGTCGAATTGGCGACCCCCAGTGTCATGGCGGCGCTCGACATGAGTTTCTTCCGCGTCCGCTTCGACCGCCCTACCCCATCGGAGCGCCGGTACATGCGGGCCATGGCGGAACTGGGCCCCGGTCCGCATCGTTCGGGGGACATCGCGGCGAAGCTCGGGCGTGCCGTGACGTCACTCGGGCCGACCCGCAGTCAATTGATCGCGAAAGGAATGATCTGGAGCCCCAGCCACGGCGACACAGCGTTCACCGTACCGCTCTTCGATGAGTTCATGCGCAGAATTATGCCGTTTGAAACCTAGATCTGGCCGTTCGCCTCGAGTTGCTGCTTCAGGGAATCGAGCGAGGGCACTGGCTTCCCGTTCAGAGAGTCGAGCGCGTCGATGACGTCGTCGTTCGCGTTTTCATTGAAGGCGAGGTCCACGAGGTCCTGGCGGTCTGGCTGGAGGCCTGCTTCGAAGAGGTGCTTCACAAGGGCTTCTACGTCGGTCCACTTTGCGGGCATGTTCGGATCCTTCCTGTCGCGGAAAACGGGCGGCTGAGCCGCCCGTCCGGGTGTCTGATTGGCGAGAGGCCTACTTGGCGAAGATGTCGCCGGTCAGCGGCTTGTCGTAGTCGATGTAGGGAGGCCAGAGCGATTCGAGTTCCTTGCGAATCGGGGCGCCCTCGGGCAGGGGGCGCTGGGACTGCGGCTCAACGGCGCGGCGCACCCACTCCTTGCCGATCGTGTCCTTCTTGATCTTGTCCTGAAGGAGCATGAGGCCGGTGAGCAGCGATTCCGGGCGCGGGGGGCAACCGGGAACGTACACATCCACCGGGACGAGGGTGTTCACGCCGGGAGTGACGCTATAGGCGTAGGCGAAGGGGCCACCCATGATGGCACAACCGCCCATCGCCAGGGCCCACTTGGGCTCCGGCATCTGGAGCCAGATGCGGCGGACGGCCGGGGCCATCTTCCAGGTGACGGTGCCGGGGACAAGGAGCAGGTCGGCCTGCCGGGGGGAGGCGCGGAAAATCTCGGCGCCGAATCGAGCGATGTCGTACCGCGGCGTGGCGGTGGCAATCATCTCCATGGCGCAACAGGCCAGCCCGAACATGCACGGCCAGAGCGACGACCGGCGGGCCCAGTTGAGGAGCTGGTCGACGCTGGTGACGAGGATGTTCTGCTGGAGTTCTTCCTCAACGTTGGTGTCGAAGAGGGGGAGCGGCTCGTATACCTTGTTGGCCTGTGGCATTGCTTGCGGATTCTATCACAATGCTCCCGGCGAAAAGCGAACGCCCGGCAGCGGGAGCAGGCCCTGGGGCGGGGCTCCTTCAGCGGCGGTTGCTGTAGTGGATCTGGCCGTCGTTGATCGGCTCGTCGAGGTAGAGCTCGCCGTTGCGGATCTTGATGTTGTAGCCGCAATCGGGGTTCGTGCAGACCCAGGCCTTGAAGTGGATCGGGGCGCCCTGGCTTCCGAAGTCGCTAAACGGAACCAGGTCTCCGTCGTCGCACTTGCGGCACTTCGGAAACTGATACATCCCAACACCCTCCCCGTATGGGCGCGGATATTACGACAAGATTTTACAAACGGGCAAACCACTCCGATGCGAGTGGTCGCGGACGGGGAGGATGCGGCTGGCTCCTACGCCTTCACGGCTGCCGCGGCCCGCATGTCCTTCAGGAGGAGGTCCATGTCTTCCTGGGGGACTTCGTGCAGGTTGCCCTGGTAGGCGAGCGTCCAGTTCGCGCGAGGCCACTTCTGCGTCCAGGTGAAGCGGTCGTGGTAGGGCTCGGCGTCGAGCCAGCGGTCTTCGTCCAGGGCGATGACCTTCTCGATGCCGGCGCGGTACGGGTACATCTCGTTCGGCTTCTTGTCGCTCTGCCAGATGCGCGTGTGCTCCTCCACGACCGGTGTCGTCACGCGGGCGACGGCGGCGAACTGCTTCCGGCCGGTCACGTAGAAGGCGAGCAGGTCCCCGGGCTGGATGCTGTTGGCCATATTCCGGCGGGTGCTCTTGAAGCCATGGCGGGTGAACCCCATCTCACGCGTCTTCGCGAAAATCTCGGGCCCTCCAACGACAACCCAGTTCCGTGCCATGTGATCCTCCGAGGCCGTTACGGCGACCAATCTCCAGTGTAACCGCGCACGAGGACGTCCGGGGATAGCACTTCGACGACCGTTTCGCGGAGCCGGAATGGCTCGAACCGGGCATCGCTGGCGATCAACGGGATGCCGGCGGCGCCGAGCACGAGGGGGGCGGCATAGGCATGCACCTCGTCGACGTGCCCGCCTTCAAAGAGCGAGGCGAGCACCGTTGGCCCGCCCTCGGCGATCAGCGAGACGACGCTCCGCTGACCAAGCGCCTGGAGGAGCTGGTCCAGGTTCACGCCCTGCGTGTCAGGTTCGAGCTGGAGGAAGGTCGCGCCGGTGGCGAGTAGCGCCCGCAACCGTTCGGCGGACGAACTTGCCGTTGCGACGAGCGCCCCCGGCCCGAGGGCGCGGGCCCCGGGCGCCAGGCGTCCACGTCCGTCGAGGATGACCCGCAGAGGCTGACGGCCCAGGGGCTCGCCCCCGACCCTCGCAGTGAGGGCCGGGTCATCGCTGAGCACGGTCCCGCTGCCGACAAGGATGGCATCGACCCAGGCGCGATCCTGGTGAGCGCGCGCGACCGCCGCCTCGCCCGTGAGCCAGCTGATGCCCGCGGAGGGCGCACCAACCTTGCCATCGAGACTGACCGCGAACTTGGCGATGACATAGGGCCGCCCGGTGTGGCGGAACTTCAGGTACGGGCGCAAGAGTTCGGTGACAGCTTCACCCCCATCGCCGACCTCGACATCGATGCCGTTCGCCCGGAGGTACGCCGCCCCCTGCCCCTGGACGGGAGCGTGAGGGTCGACCAGGCCGATGACCACACGTCCGACACCGGCCTCGACGATGGCCTCGGCGCAGGGGCGCGTCTTCTTCCCTTCGAACGGCATGCACGGCTCGAGCGTGGTGTAGAGGGTGGCGCCGCGCGCATCGACGTTCGCGAGGGCGGCAGCCTCGGCATGGGCGCCTCCGTAAGGCGACGTGGCCCCTCTGGAGACGATGGCGCCGTCTCGAACGAGCACCGCGCCAACCCACGGGTTCGGGCTGGTGGTGCCGCGAACGGAGCGCGCCGCATCGATGGCGGCCTGCATGGGCGGCGACGGGTTCACGAGACAAGCGTAGGGCAGTGCCACGGCGTCCCGCGAGCGAGGGCCGTCATCGCGTTCGGGGCTGCTTTCAGCCGTCCTGGTGCGCGAACGCGTCCCAGGCAATTTCGTAGCTGCAGGTGCCGTCGCCCTGGAGGCGATGGGCGGTCCGGGTGACGCGGGCGCCGGGGAGCACGCGCGCCATCGCTTCGCACTCGACGCGGCAGAGCCCGGGATGGCGGTTCGCGACGCTGAGCAACGGGCAGTGGCGCAGCGTCAGGGTCGCCGGATCTTCTCCGACGACTTCAAGCCTCGGGAAGTAGCCGAACCGTTCGATCAGTTGGACGAGTTCGTAGACGCGTTCGTTGCGCGAGCCCGAGAGCACCATGTCCTCGGCCAGGCGTACCTGCTCGTGGACCAGGCGATCGATCACCCGCTCGACCACGGCCTCGTCTTCGGCTTCGATGGCGACGAGCAGGGTGTTCGCCATCTCGGCGTAGAGCTGCGGGAAGAGTCGCTCGCCACCCGATGTGAGCCGGAAGACGTGGCGCGGGCGGCCGGGGCCATCTCGCCGGCGGGCGAAGGCGACGAGCCCCTGGGCCTCGAGGGCGAGGGGGG
>CALMIW010000305.1 GCA_937864275.1 uncultured Dehalococcoidia bacterium | reverse complement strand
GGGATTGAGGGGCTTGGTCATGGCGGGTGAAGGGGTACAAAAAGCCCTGGGGGCGGAACTCGTGAATCGCCCCTCCCCCGGCACGCGGGGGGGGTTGGGGGAGGGGGACTCGGGGAGGTCCGCTGCGCCGTGGGGGCGGGGTGCGGTTGGTCCTCGTAAACCCGGCCGACGCCCACCGCCGAGAGTGGTACGCCGACGGGCCTTAGCCCGGCCGCTTGTGGAGGTGTGGAAAAGCTCGACTTCGCCGGAAGTGTGAGTGTCAGTCTCTCAAGTCCAGGATGTCTCACATTCGAACCGCAAGGATTTCCGAACGCTTTGGAGGCAAGAGTCACCGGCAAGACCGGTGACTCGGTGGTGCCGTTGCAGCTGGCTCCGCGGATTGCCTTTCCGTCTGGGTCGCTTCCGTTCGGCCCAGACGGGTGCTCTCCCGAACGACCGACCGCACTCAACATCAAGGGAGTTGGAGACAACGGGGACTCCCAATTCGAAATCTCAGTGACCTGTGCTACGAGCGACGACTTGGCGGGACATTGCGATGTACCACCGGCGGCTCAGGACGTGCTCCGAATAGAAGATAGCGGGGCAGCCTGTGTTGCCTGGAGTGCCGGGACGGCCGTGGCGTTTCGGATTGAAGTTTGGTACCCGGGAGCAGCGCAACTCTTCGCCTTTGTAGTCCCGGCGGATCGGGCCAATTTTCGACTCCCGACACGCGCCACTCCACGTCTCACAGAGTCTCCGGAGCTTTGTCGAGACCGAAAGGAGATACTCCTGCGTGTGTTTGCCCTCTCTCCCGGCCGGCCGGAGCAAGTCGTGGGCTACACGCGCGCATCGGTCGAATGCTCCATCACCGGCTCGTGACCGAGGCGTATCTGTCGCCGGCGGACGCCGCACCACTGCCATCGTCGGGGCGACCACCGCCCACCGACGCGGAAGGCCGCCGTTGCCGCCGGTTCGCCGACCCCGCCCCTAGCTAAACGCCCTCCCAACCTTATCGGCAGGCTTGTAAGGCAGAGGTCACCTTCGCCCAGGGTGGCAGGCCCTCCCAAGGGTTAACTTAAAGGCGGTTCTGCCGTTTGTTGGGCATGACCGTAGGAGAGAGACATAGCACCGTGGATTGCTTTTCAGCCTAGTCGGACGGCGTTCAGTTGGCATTTGGGGATCACCACCCCTGGGGCACCGAGTGGGCTCCGTAAGAGACCCGTAATCAATTGACCTGCCCAGGCTTGCAGACTCTCCGGGATGGACTGTCCTGAAGAGTTGAGTGTCCTCGACTACTACGCGCGTTTCTTTCGGCCCGGCATGACCGACCTGTCGGCCTCGAGTCCGCCTCGGGGCGCGGAAGCGTGGAAAGGTCGCGTGGATTACGGGCCCCCCGGCGGCCTTCCTGAACTTCGCCGGGCAGTCGCGGACCTGTATGCGGGTGTTCGCGCCGAGGACGTCATCGTCACCAACGGCGCTTCCGAGGCGCTCGCCGCGACGGCGTTCGCACTCGTGCAGGCGGGAGACACAGTCAGCGCGGGGCGGGGCATCTACCCCAGCTTCCGCGAGGTGGCGCGGCGGCTCGGGGCCACCGTAAAGCCCGGCGATGCGGGCCGCGGGCACTGTTCTCTGATCGTGGTGAATAACCCGTCGGTGCCCGACGGACGCCTGGTGGATTTGCGGCCGGTGCTGGCTGAGGCGGAGTCGCGAGGCGCGCGGGTGGTTTCGGATGAGGTACACCTCGACCTGCGGGGTGCTCACTCGAATCCGCCAGCCGCGTCGCTTTCTCCCACTGCAGTGAGCGTTGGGGACCTGTCGAAGCCGCTCGGCCTCGGAGGGCTGCGCATCGGCTGGGTCGTTTGTCGAGACCCTGTCGCCCTTGAAGCCATCGGGCGTGCGGTGCAGATCCTGAGCGGTGGACCTTCCGTGTTGGCGATGGAGTTCGCCGTCAAAGCCATGGCCGAGTACGGCCCTCGGCTCGCCGAGCGGTCCGCCGCCGGGCACGGAAGCGATTGCGACGTTCACCGAGGCCCCGTCGTTGCGATTACTCATCACAAGGCTCAAGACCGCCGGGGCAGCTGTCGGCGGTAAGAGCATCCGCAAGCTCGCAATCGGATAAACAGCGTTTGCGATGGAGTGAAGGGCCGGAAATGATGCCTTGGCATTTTACGATTTCTTGCTTGACAAGCTCGGAACTCCTTCAAACTATGCAGGGATGGAGGGCGGCCACGTGCGTAAAGCCTACAGGTTGACGGCGAGAGAGTTGGAAGTGTTGGGATTAATCGCGCATGGGAAAACTGCCCGCGGTGTCGCCAACGAGCTCTCCATTTCACTCGAGACGGTCAGAGCCCATGTCAAAAGCATCTACGCGACGCTAGGCGCTCATAACAAGGATGAGGCGACTGCGTGGTATTGGCTCAACATCCCCCACAACGGGTGATGCGTTGGATCCTCGCGCCGCGATAAACCAGTTGGGTACCGGGGCTCCGCCAGGGTAGATGTCCCCCGGCCGTTGGAACACGACAGTCCTGGCACGCAATCGGGGCAAGGAGGGCGGCGCCGCGGAACAAAATCCGGGCAGGCGACGTTTTCCCAGCCAAGCCGCCGCACTTTGACGATGGACAAAGAGGAGGATTCCTTCATGCACCAGTCCCATTCGCTCCTAGCAGCCGTCGGGGGCGTGCTGATCGGCGCTGCGTTGATCGTTCTCCCGTGGGGCCTCCGCGGTGCGACGCCCGCCCACGCCAACCACCCGTGGTTCACTTCTGACTCCAAGCACCTGTACTACCAGCATTGGGACAGCGCCGGCCACGGCTCCCTCGATGAAGACTTCTGCGTGGATGACGTGACCGGTGCCACGGGAGATGTCACGGCATATAACATGGTGTGGGACGCGCTGATCTCCAACACGCCGAAGTGGGATCGGATGAACGGAGCGGACTACAGAGTCGATCTGTACGGAGTTGATGTCACGGGGACTGGTCCCTGCGGGATCATCGACCAAAACGCCGTGGAGATACGGTACTGGATTAATTCCACCGCCTGCGCGACGAGCTGCGCCCTTCACGCTGGGCCAATACCATCTGTGTCTCCGCGTCATCATCAGTGGTTCAACGTTCACCTACGACCGGGACACACGCCTCCCTCAAATGCAACCGAATACAGAAAGAACATAAATCACGAGACAGGACACGTCTGGGGATTGAAAGATCCCGACTTCGTGAATCAGTACAGCAACGGATGCTTCTCGTCATGGGGAGTGAACTACTATAGCGTGATGCATCAGTACACCGCGTACTGCGATACATCCGGTGGCTACGCCGTTCCAACAGTAGTCGGACCACAAGGTGCGGATTACGAGAACGTAATCGCTTTCCAACTCCCGTCTCACTAACGACCACACGCACTAGGGAGATCAAGATATGTTGCACAAGCTTCTATTCGCCTCGCTGGCGGTCGCGATCGTTGTCTCTTGGGCAGTCGCGTTTCGGACGCGAGGGGATTCCGCTGAGGCGCATCCTCACTCCGAGCTCGGACGGGAGGGCCTGGACGTCTGCTTCTCTCTTGCGCCTGACGCCGAGATCGACGTTGCAACCTTTGCGAAGGATCTCGAATCCGCGCTAGAGGCAGTGGTACATGACCCGCGATCCAGGGCTCTGGACCTGCACACCTATCCGCGCTCGGTGACCCACGGATGCCCTGACGGGTACGTTGCCCCGCCCGCCGGGCTGGCGAATGACTGGGCAAGTTGGCCCGTACGCGGTGTCGTCGGAGAGGCCAGACGCGAGAGCACCCTTATTTTCGTCGCGGGGCGACGAGACGCGGCCGTGATTGGTACGTTGGGTTTCGGTCGGTCGCCGTATGAGGCGGTCTGCGAGGGCGAGACATGCTACGAAACGAGTTCCGCCCTCTTCTTGGACGGGGCGAGCCTAGGGACGACGGATTTCCTTTACAACGCTTTGGTTGTGGGCCTCGGAGTAGATCCCATCGGGGGGCGCTATCCGAACGGCCATCCCGACGGCTGGGAGTTCACGCCAAAATGACTCGCGGAAGCTCGTTCCTTCGAGCCGCGGGGCTGCGCGTGACGGCTACGTCCTTCCTCCTCGTTGGGGCGGCGTGCGGATCGTCTTCGTCAAACCGGCCGACGCCCACCGCCGAGAGGGGTAC
>CALMIW010000304.1 GCA_937864275.1 uncultured Dehalococcoidia bacterium | reverse complement strand
GGCAACTCGATTCCGCGGGGGGTGTGTGCTCGGGCGAAGGAGTCGAGCGGCGGGAAGTTCTGCGCCTCCTCCGCACGCTCGTGGACCCTGGCCTCCTCCGCTTCCACGCTCCTGCCCCGCGGCATCGCTTCCTAGAACCCGTCCGCCAGTTCGCCGAGGAGCGTTGCCCCGGCCAGCACTTTCATCAGCGGCACGCGGAGTACTTCGCCGGGTTCGCCGAAGAGTTAGGAGTAGCGATTCGTCGCAATGCGTTTCAAAACCAGATCGGCCTCGACCTCCGCGACCGGGAACGCCTTCGAGCCGAAGCGCAGAACCTCCGCGTGGCAACCCGATGGTCACTGGAGAGCGGTAATCTTCTCCCGGGGCTGAGGATTGTCGCTGCCGGTGCGTCGGGGTGGAAGTTGGCAGGGTTGCGCGAACTTCCGGAACTGACATGGAGCCTCGTCAACCATCCGGCTGCGAGGACATACGGCGATTCCTGGGCGCTCGCGCAGATCGCCGCTGCCTCGATGGAAATAACCGGTGATGAAGCTGGCGAAGGAAAGGCTGTCCAGGCGCTTCGCGAGGCGTTCGCTGTGCTGTCCGAGGGTCCGGAGCGGACGACAGGTGCGCTCGCCCTGGGGCGACGGCTGGCGTGGCTCGGGGAGACGGACGAGGCCTCGCAGCTGCTCCTGGACGTACTCGAGGGAGCTCGCTTCTCCGAAGATCCGGCGCTCGAATGCACCGTCCAGTTCGCACTCTCCCAGGTCGCTCAGCACTCTCGGGACTGGGAGGCGTTTCGCGAACACACGGCTGAGGCACTCCGGCTTGCGCAGATGCTCGGGGCGCGGTGGCGGCAGGGCAGGATCTTAGGCCTGCTCGGGGATGGCCTTAGCCAGCAGGGCCTGGCGGCCGAGTCCGAGGCGGCGCTTCGTCGTGCCGCGGCACTCCAGCCGACGCTGCCTGGAGAACGCGAAGACACATCCTTTACCGCCATGCTGGCGCGCGCATTGCTGATGCAGGGCCGGTTCGGCGAGGCAGCGGAGATGTTGCGCACAACGATCGTCAACGGCCTGGCAATCGGTGACATGTACCACGTCACCGCTGCAGTCGGAATGCTCGGGGTGGCGCTGGGGCTTTCGGGCGCGGCGGAATCCGGCGTGCGGTTGTTGGCGGCAAGTTCCCACGAGGTGGAACGGGTCGGTCTGAAGATGTTCCCCGGAGAGCGTGACCAGTTCGGGTTGGGTATCCGGCTGGTGCAGGATCGCACCGATCCGGCGCAGTTCGCGTCGTGGTACGCCGCGGGTGAGGCGATGACCATTCTCGAAGCGGCGGAGTTGGCCCTGAACTACGCGCCGGAGGAGGAGCCTGTCACGCCGGCGCCTGCCCGCAAGCACCCGGCCGGCCTCACGGGGCGCGAAGTGGAGGTGCTGCGGCTGCTGGCGGCCGGGAACACGAACCGGCAGATTGCCGCGCGACTCGTCCTCAGCCTCCGCACCGTCGAAACCCACATCTTCAACGTCTATTCGAAGACGAACACGGGCGGGCGGGCGGCCGCGACGGGCTGGGCCATCGCCAACGGCATCTACGAGCCGACTACGTAGTTCACGCAGATCCGCTTGATTCGCGATTTACGTGCTCGCCACGATTCGGGGGCGGGTGCCCTCGCCATACCTTCCTGTTTGCCGGCGGAAACACGAAATCGGCCGCCGGCGAGAGAAGGAAGGTAATGACCACTCATAGCGCATCCCGTCGTTTCTCGCCCCAGCTGCCTTCGCGCAGCAACATCGCCGTCGCTCTTGCCAGCGTCGCCGCAGGCGTCGCCATCGGCCTCGCCGCCGGCTCCCAGTACTGGGACGACGAGCAGAGCATCGCCAACGTCGCCACCATCCCGCAGACGACCACGAATATCGCGCCCGGCAGCGGCGTCACCAACGACGCCATCCAGCCGGGCAGCCAGGAGCGGAAGCTCTCGCCCACGGGTGTGAACGGCTTCCGTGACTTCGATCCCAACGTGACGTTCGGCGACTCCGGGTTCACCAACGACGCAGGCATCGCTGCCGCGCAGGCCGAGCACGACAACGCCATCGCGGGCGTCGGGATCGTCCCCGACTCCGGCACTGTCCAGCCGAGCAGCCGGGAGCGGAAGCTCTCGCCCACGGGTGTGAACGGCTTCCGCGACTTCGACCCCGCGGTCCTTTACCCGAACCAGTGAGCGGCGCCGCGGATAAGCCGGTGCGGGCCTCCCCTGCCCGGCCACCCTTCCTCTGCCGGGGTGCGGTTTCGCACCCCGACGAGTGAATCCAGGAAAGGAACTCCAGCCATGTATAACGCCGATCTCCACATGTTCTGCAGC
>CALMIW010000303.1 GCA_937864275.1 uncultured Dehalococcoidia bacterium | reverse complement strand
TTGTGGTGTTCGACCTGCGCTATGGTCGGGCACGCACGCGAGGCATGGCTGCCGCGCCTCCGGTACGCTTTGCTGGTGAACCGACGGATCGACCCTGCGGCGGCGGTGGCGCACCTTTCGCGCGATGCGGTGATGGCAGCCGTGATCGAGACGGTGGGTCCGTTTCGGGGTTGGCCGCCGAGCACCGACCCCTTCCGCGCGCTCTCTCGCAGCGTCATCTTCCAGCAACTTTCCGGGAAGGCCGCCGGGACGATCTTCCGCCGGTTCATCGGACTCTGGGGCCTCGAGGACGAGGCGTTCCCACTGCCGCACCAGGTGTTGGCCGCGAGCGACGACGACCTCCGCGGCGCCGGCCTTTCGCGCCAGAAGGCAGCCTCGGTCCGAAGCCTGGCCGAGCACTTCGCAAGCGGCGAGCTTTCGCTCGAGCACTTCGACGCCTGGGACGACGAGGAGATCATCGCCCACCTGACGCGGGTGCGCGGGGTGGGACGCTGGACCGCCGAGATGTTCCTGATGTTCCACCTGGGGCGGCCGGACGTTCTGCCGGTCAACGATGTGGGCATCAACCGGGCGATGCTGAAGCAGTACCGTCTCGACGCGCTGCCGAAGCCCACCGACGTACTGCGCATCGGCGAGAGCTGGCGCCCGTGGGCGACGGTCGCGTGCTGGTACCTCTGGCGCAGCGAGGACGTGACCGACCCTGGTTAGGCGCGCTTCTCCCGCATGGTCCACCAGGTGAGCACCGCCATCGCCAGGAGGACGACCGCCGACAGCCGGAAACCCGTTTCGTAGGCGGCCTGGTTGGTGCCGATCAGGCCGATGACGATCGGGCCGAGCGCGCCGGCGACGGCGAGGAAGAGCGCCTGCAACCCGATGATCCGCCCGAAGTACGGGCCGGAGAAACGCTCCGAATTGACCAGCGCGCGCAGGGGAAAGACCGCGCCAAAAACGGCGCCGAAGACCGCGATGTACACCCAGACCTGCCACCACTCGCCGGCGATGCTGGCGAGCCAGGCCGCCAGCGCCAGCAGTGCGAAGCAGATTGCCAGCAGCTTCGCGCTCGGCGCCCGGCCGGAGAACATCGGCAGGAGGAGCCGTCCCGGGAGGCTGACAATGCCCGTGATCGCGATGGCGCTCGCGACCGACGACTCATCGAATCCGCGCGTTTCGAGCTGCGAGATCATGTGGAACGAGTAGCCGCCGATGGCCATCGAAGCCCAGAAGAACGCGAAGGGGAACACCCAGAAGCCTGCGTCGGCGGTGCGCAAGCCCGCGCGCGTTTCGCGAAGGAAGTGCCCGGGCGTCAGCCGCGGCGCCGATTCGCGGGAATCGATCGGTTCCTGGAGGATCGCCGGGACGACGGTGCCGACGACGGCGAGGATGATGCCCAGGATGACCACGGCTTCGCGCCAGCCGAAAGCATCGACCAGGTAGCGCGTCAGCGGCGTGTAGATCGTGATCGAGAAGCCGCTGAACAGAGTGAGGACGCCGTAGGCGCGCGGCCGGTCGACCGCCGGGAACCAGCGGTTCATCAGCACGTAGACCGGCTCGGAGAACGTCGCCGCCATGGCCGGGCCGCAGACCACCCCCAGGACGAGGACGAGTTGCCAGTCGGACTGGACCGTGCCGAGGAGACACAACCCGGCACAACCCAGGATGGCTCCGCCGGCGATCAGCCGGCGGCTGCCGAGGATGTCGGCGACCGTCCCGGCGAAGATGCCGGCGATCCCCGAGACGAGCCGGGCGAGCCCGACGCCGAGGGAGACGGTCCCGGCGCCGAACTCGCCGCCGGGACCCGAACTCGTCACGAGGACGCTGAACGCGTAGGAGAGCGTCCCGTAGCTGGTGTTGATGAGCATCGCGGCGGCAACCACCTGCAGCCACCGTCGCGAGAAGGCGGCTTCGAGGCTGTGGGGGAGGGTGATCGCCACGGCGCTAGTCAACCACAGCGGCCGGCTACGGTGCTCGCCCCTGCTGCCGCAAGGGCGGGCCTCGGCGCGGCGACGTCCGTAAGGGCGACGACCGACGGGGCGGCCGGCC
>CALMIW010000302.1 GCA_937864275.1 uncultured Dehalococcoidia bacterium | reverse complement strand
CGGCGCGGACGGGGGCCGCTGGCGCTGTCGGTCATGCCCCAAGGCTAATCGTCTCGGATTGGTCGGGCGCTCTCGCCGGCACTCAGATGCCAACGACCATCCATGTGGACCACCCTCGCGAGCAGTCGACGAGAGCCTCATGCCGTACGTCAAGGACCAGGGCTTCTCACGGTTGGGCCAGGCTGCCCAGGCGACTCCCGTCGCGGCCCGTCGGGAGTGGAGAGGTGGATCTCGACCCCAGATGCCCGGGCCCAACCGCAGAACCTTGCTACGTCGCCACGCTGGGCGAACGCCGCTCAGGCAGCACCCAGCCGTCGCGGGGGAAGTGGCAGGGGGAGCCGTTCGGAGACTTCTCCGGGGAGGCCTGGTGCCCGGGGGCCGCCTCCCAGAACGGACCGACAGGCTCGATACTGGTGACTGCCTTGCCCGGCCACAGACCCGACGCGTTGACATCCGCGATCGTGTCGTGGGCGATCCGCTCCTGCTCCGGCGTGACCGGGAAGATCGCGGACCGGTAACTCGTGCCCCGGTCGTTCCCCTGACGATTCAACGTCGAGGGATCATGGATCTGGAAGAACAGCGCCAGGATGTCGCGATAGCTCGTCCTCGAAGGGTCGAAGACGACCTCGATCGCCTCCGCATGGCCTGGGTGGTCGCGGTAGGTCGGGTGTTCGTTCTGCCCGCCCGTGTACCCGACGCGGGTTTCGAGGACGCCGGGCCGGCGGCGGATCAGGTCCTGCATGCCCCAGAAGCACCCGCCCGCCAGAACGGCTGTCTCCGCTCCCGAGACTTGCGTGATCTCCCCGCTGTCGTTGGTCCCGCTGGTCATGCGGTGGCTCCCTTCGTAGAGTCCTGGTCGGTGTCGAACAGTGCACTGAATTGGCCGTAGCCCTCCTCGACGAGCTTGGAGGCAGGAACGAAGCGCATCGCGGCCGAGTTCATGCAGTACCTCTGGCCCCCGGCGGCGGCGGGTCCGTCGTGGAACAGGTGCCCGAGATGACTGTCGGCGCCCGCCGAGCGCACCTCTGTGCGGATCATGCCGTGCGTCCGATCCGCCTTGGTCGCGACAGCGTCGGCGGCGATGGGCGCCGTGAAACTCGGCCATCCCGTGCCGCTGTCGTACTTGTCGGTGGACGAGAACAGCGGCTGACCCGAGACGATGTCGACGTAGATGCCAGGCTCGTGGTTGTCCCAGTACTCGTTCCGATAGGCCGGCTCTGTGCCGTCCTGTTGCGTCACCCGATGCTGCTCGTCGCTCAGGCGGCTGAGCGACTCAGGGGTCTTGCGGTAGTCGTTGGTGGTCACTTTGGCTCCTCCTAGCAGGTGACGCGGCCGCGCCATCACATGCTGTAACGGACCCGGCGGTCCAACTATTCCACATGTCCTGCGGTAGAGTCGAGGCCAGACGATGCGTCGCCCCCGAGGCGGGGCGGCTGGTCTCGCGACGACCGACAAGACCGATGTAACCAGGCTATCAAGGGCTGAAACAAGACTCTTCGGCGATGCAGTTCCGGCGACAGAGGTCGGAGAGGAAGCGACATGAACGAACCCGAGGACCTGGGTCAGGTGACAGAAACTGTGGACTCACAGGACCAGAATCAGGCTGGTGGCGCCTTCACGGACGCAGGCGAACGGCATCACGAGCCCGGTGCCAGGTCGACGAACCTCGAGAACGGCTCGTCGTTCTCGATCGCGGTGGATGCTCAGGCCAGCACCTTCGTCGCAATCAAGGATGGTGTCGAGTTCGGAGCCGTCCCGTTCGCGGAGAAGAACGGCAGAGTGACGCTGCTGGCGACCTCGATCCTGCCGGACTACCGAGGACAGGGCTTGGCGACCGAACTCACCCGCAGGGTGCTGGACAGCATCCGCGCGGAGGGCAAGAGCGCGACCGTGAGGTGTCCCGTGTTCCGGTCCTTCATCGAGCGCAACCCCGAGTACGCCGCCATGGTGGACATTCCGGGCGTTGGACGGGACGGTCGGGGCGATGTCTGAGCCCGGCACCGAAAACCCGAAGCCGGTACTCGGGAGTCTCCGGTTCGAGAACACTCGCTTCGACCCAGACCTCACGCCGTTCCACGAACTCGCCAAAGACATGGCCACGCAGTTCGGCTACGCCGCAGAGCTGTCGGGAGACCGTGTCCTGCTACAGCTCCTCCGTCTGCGCGTCGCACAGCTCAACCCCTGCTCGTACTGCCTGATTCTCCACGCCGAGGTGGCGGCCAGGATCGGGATCCGGCCCGAACAAGCCGCACACCTGGCGTCGTGGCGTGAGAGCACCATGTACTCGCCCAGGCAGAGAGCCGCGCTCGCCTACTGCGAAGGTCTCACCTCGTTCCGTCACGAGGAGATTCCGGCCCTGCACGAAGAACTGCGGCTTCACTTCACGGAGCGCGAAGTCGCAGAGATCGCCGCGGTCGTCATCAACATGAACGTGTGGACCCGCCTGAAGCTGGCTCAGGGTGCCACTCCGAGCCTGGCGTCAAAGGAGTCGCCATGAGCCACGCACCAGTCAACGCGACCGAGCTGTCATGCGCCGAGTACACCGAGGAACTCACCCAGTTCCGAATGGGTCTTCTGGATGAAGCCGACGCCGAGGTAGCCCAGCAGCATCTCTACGCATGCCCGGACTGCCGGCTGTTCACGCACCAGGTCGAGACCGTCACTGATCTCGTGGCTGATGCCGAACCGCATGATCTGCCCCATCTGCCCGACAGTGTCTCGCTCCTACTTCACGACATCGTCGACGGCGAGACCGAGAGGCCCAGCGATCCCAGTGAGATCACTCGCCTCCTCTTTGGACTCGCCCGGAGTCTCGCCCCACACGTTGCGGAAGACCTGGTCCAAGAGACTCTGCTCTCAGCATTCGAGGAAAGCCCAAGGGGGTTGGACCCTCTGGCGCTCGCCCGGGACCTAGCCGATCGAGCATTCGCTGAGCCTGAGCCAACGGTACGGAGCCTCGACGACTATCGAACAAGAGCCGAGAACCAGACCGCCGAGCTGGATCCCGACGCTGATACTGCGGAGTTCTTCTACCCCGACTTCTACGACATTGGACCCGATGCTGGACGCCACATTGACGCACCGAACCGCTGGGGCCAGACCAATACCCTGAGCCCGGACGACGAGGTGTTCACCACCGATCTGTATCGAGTGGTGGACGGCGCCGTCGCACGTTTGGCCGATCCGCTCGGCCAGTTGGTACAACTCGTCGACATCGATGACGTATCACTGGCGGACGCGGCCTACGTGCTTCGCCTCGACAAGGTCGATGCCGTCGACGCTCTGCATCGCGCTCGGATACACCTCCGCGGCGTCGTCAACGAGTACATGGCTGTCAGAGCGTGACTGCGTCCTGCCGATCCAGCCGCCGTATCGAGGGCACTGGCGTGGTGACTGGCACCTATGTCCAGCGGATCACGCGCCGGTGGCCACGCCGCTCGGTCGGCTCTCTGCCAGGACACTCCGGCGACGAACTGCCGGCAGTGGCTCAAGACCATCGACACCAAGAAACGGGAGGTTTCACAATGACCCTCGCCGTCTTCCGGTGCTACGTCGCGCCCGAGCAGCGGGCCGAACACGACCGGCTCTACAACCAGATGCACATCCTCATCCAACAGAGTCCTAACCACATCGAGCACAAGATGTTCACCGCTGAGGACGGGGAGTCGGCACTGGTCGTCGAGTTCGACGACCTGCAGAGCCTTGAAGAATGGGGCGAAAACCCCGACCACAGGATCGCCAAGGCGTCGGGCAAGCGGTACGTGTTCACGAGTTACGACGTCGCAGTCCGCGAAGTCGTCGAACGCCATGTCAAGAGCGATGTTCGTCCGGAACACCTACCCAGCATCGCTCCCTCGTCAGCGACGCCGACCGTTCGCGCAGGCCACAGTAGCGAGTTCCCGCAGGAGGGGCAGTCATGGGAGTGATCAACGGCGGGTTCGGAGGACGGCATGGCTCCAGCGACCCGCGACTGCCTCCTGGGCAGACCCACGTCTACGACTGGCCGGTGCTCTCGACGGGACCCACGCCCAATGTCGACGAGGGCCGATGGAGCTTCACGATCACGACCGAAGACGAGGTCACGCACCGGTGGAACTGGGGTGAGCTTCAGGAGGTAGGCGTCGAAGACGTCGTCACCGATATCCACTGCGTCACCCACTGGTCGAAACTGGACATGGCTTGGCGTGGCGTGCCCATGGACCGGCTGTTCGAGGATGTCGAGACCAGTTACGACTACGTGATGGTCCGTAGCTACGGCGGATACACCACCAACCTCCCACTCGAAGACCTCCTCGATGGGCAGGCATGGCTAGCCACCGAGGCGGAGGGCGAACCCCTTACTCCCGAGCACGGAGGTCCGGCCCGGCTCCTCGTGCCCCACCTCTACTTCTGGAAGAGCGCGAAGTGGGTTCGAGGAATGGAAATGATGCCCTCGGACGACCCGGGGTTCTGGGAACAGAACGGCTACCACCTCCGTGGCGACCCATGGCGAGAGGAACGCTACTGGTGATGACTCCTAGCCGAGTCCGGTGGCACCTCGGGCGGGTGCTCAGTCGGCAGTTTGAGACCGAGGCGGCCATCCGCCTTGAGCTGGATGTTCCGACCTGGCCTGGAAACGTCGCCGGAGCTCATCTCGACATCCGGCTCACGGCACCGGACGGGTACCAGGCGTCCCGGTCTTACTCGCTGGCGTCCTCGGGTGAGTCGACACGGGTTGTACTGGTGATCCAGGAGCTGCCCGGGGGCGAGGTGTCGCCCTTTCTCGTGCGCCAACTCGCAGAAGGTGAAGAAGTCGAAGTACAAGGACCGCTCGGACGCTTCTTCGTCTGGATCCCCGCTGAGCCCGAGCAGTCACCGGTTCAGCTCATCGCAGGCGGATCGGGGGTTGTGCCGTTGTTCTCAATGGCCTCAGCACGTGAACGTGAGCCGAAAGGCGCTGACTTTCGGCTGCTGTACTCGGTCCGCAGTCCGCGCGATGAGTTCTTCGCTGACGAACTGGCAGAACTCTCACGAACCATCGTCGAGATTGTCCACACGCGCGAATCAGCGCCCGGAGCGGGCCGGCCACCTAGACGATTGACGCGCGAGGCGCTCGCCGCGTCGACCTTTCCCGCATCGTTGTCGCCACGCATCTTCGTCTGCGGACCAACGCCGTTCGTCGAGGCCGTCGCGGGTTGGCTTGTCGAACTCGGTCACGACCCCGCACAGATTCGTACGGAACGATTCGGAGGC
>CALMIW010000301.1 GCA_937864275.1 uncultured Dehalococcoidia bacterium | reverse complement strand
GCCGCAGGACGACTCGGATCGGTGGCTCACGCGCCCGAACCCTTCCCTTTTAGTTTCTCGGCCAGCCACGAAGTGGTGAGTGCGGTCGCTTCTTCCAGTGTCCCTTCCTCCTCGAAGAGATGGGTTGCCCCCTCCACGACGTGGAGTTCGACCGCTGGACAGACCCTCGCCGCCTCTCGTGCATCGACGACCAGGGAGTCGCGCGAGCCGACAATGAGCAGCGTCGGGGTGCTCAGACCCCGGTAGTCCTCTGCCGCGATCGGCGGCGCCCGCAGGACCAGCGCGTCCGCTGCCGCCGACCCTTCGAGGACTGCCGCGAGAGCGATGGTCGCCCCCATGCTCGACCCGGCGATGGCGTGCCGCGATGCGTCGATACCGGGCTGCGTCCGCGCCCATGCTTCCACCGCGGCGAGGTCCCGAACGTAGGTAGCGAGACTCTCGGAACGGTCACGCGTGGAGTCGCCGTGGCCGTTCAGGTCGAACAACACCGTCGCGATGCCTTCGTCCACCAGCCGTTCCGCGATCACGACATTCCGTGGCGAGTCCTTCGAGCTTCCCAGCCCGTGGACGAACGTCACGTACGGCGCGTTCCCGCCCGGCAACCGCAGCCGAGCCGCGAGTTCGATCCCGTCGCGCCTTACGCGCGCTTCGCGGGTCTCGGTGCTTGCGGCGGACCATCGGTCGAGGATGGCTTTCACTTCTCGGTCGTCCACCTGCCGGAAGTCGTCGTAGAACTCGCCGATCGCCCAGAAGTCTTCCTCCTGGCGAGGGCACACCACCTCGTCGACCTCCGCCTGAAGCCGGCGGACGCTCCCCGGAGGGGCGACGGGAACGGCGAGGATCACTCGCTCAGCCCCTCCGGCGCGCATCGAGCGAGCGGCCGCGATTGCGGTTGCGCCGGTCGCCAGCCCGTCATCGACGATGATGCCCACACGCCCCTCAACGGGCGCCCGCCGATGCCCGTCGAACAGTTCCTCGCGATGGCGCGCTTCGGCAACCTGCGCCGCCTGTTCCCGCTCCCGGTAGTGGCTGTCGGCGCCGGCGGCATCCGCAATCTCCTCGTTGATCCAGGCCGAGCCGTCAGCCGTGACGGCTCCTATCGCAAGCTCGGGCTGGCCCGGCGCACGCAGCTTGCGCGCGACAACCACCGAAAGTGTGCCTCCGAGTGCCGTGGCGACCTCGGCGGCCACCGGTACGCCTCCCCGGGGTATGCCCAGGACCACCGGGTCCGTGTACCCCTTCGTTCGGAGCGCATCTGCCAGCGTACGTCCCGCATCCTGCCGGTTCTTGAAACGCCTCATCGGATTCTCCCCGTGCCCGGGTCCACGACCGGGGGCACTGCGGTGGCCGCGTGACCCCGCCACCGGGGCGATCGTGACTGGTCTCCGCGAAGGAGCACAGGCCCAGAAGGATCGTCTCGCGGAGCCTTTCGGCCACACTTCAAGGATAGGCGCCGGCGCAACCCGCCGGTCGCCCTGCTACTTCGGAGAAGCGAGCCGACCGAGGAAGAGGATCGCCCCGGTGGGCTTGTCGCGGATGAGGAAGATGAAGGGGCGGTCCACGGTGACTTCCACAACTTCCGGAGCCGCCGTCTCTCCGATGATCACCGCTGTGGCTGCGGCCGCTTCCGTGCCCTGCTCGTCGACCGCGATGAACGACTTGTGCAGCACGTCGGTGATGGCGAGATTCCGGGTGCCGTCCATACCGGAGAAGTCGGCGCCTTCAAAGGCGCTCTCCATGCCCAGTTCGCGCAGCGGGTCCTTCAGCGAGAGCTCCCACTCGAACTCGAACTTCGGCATGGAAAGGGTGGCCAGCACCGGCTTGAGCGCCGCCGTGATCGTGCGCAGCTCGTCCGCATCGAGGCCGGCTTCGGCCTCGGCGAACTTCCCCGCGTCCGGGAGGAGGATGAGCATCGACACTTCGTTCCCGATGTACGGAAGTTCGACGGCCTGAAACGACCTCGCCCGCGCATAGCGGACCTTCGCGCCCGAGGCGCGCATCATGCTCGCTTCAACGCTGGAGCCGTCGAGCAGTTGGAATGGCGCGGGAGCGGTCTTCCCTTCGTCGAACGCCGTCACCCACGATGCCTTGAAATAGATGGCGTTCGTGAGCACGAGGCGCGTCAGACCGTCGATGGCGCCCTCCGGGATGAGATCCTTGATGCGGTCGTTCGTCTGCTCTTCCACCCAGCTGTTGATGGTCTCGCGCGAGCCTTCGGGGTCCTTGCGGAAGTCAAGAAGCCGGAGCCCTGCGCCATAGTTCAGCGCGAGGACGTCGAGGTAATCATCGAGGAAGCGGTACTCCTTATCGCCCCAGGTCGCGTTGGCGATGTGGAGCTCCGGCGGGCTTCCCTTTTCGTCCTTCGCAAGCTTCACCTTGCTGCGCTCGGCGAGCGCCTGGTCGAGTGCGTTGAATGCCGGGTGGAGCCGGTCCTGCGGCAGCGTGAAGTGGAGCGTCGCCGCCATCTCCTGCTCCGTGGCCGTGCGTGCGCCGGCGTAGGTCATCGCCAGGGCGGTGGAGATGCTGTGCGGCGAAAAGAACAGGTTGCCGGGTTCGGCCCCCAGTTCGCGATAGAGGTCGAACGCGAACGCCGTGTTCCCCGCCTCCAACTCCGCGGCATCGGCGGCGGGGACCTGCGGGTCCTCAACGCGGTCGAGCCCCGAGCTCGCCGTGGCGAAGGAGGCATCGTCGTCGCCACAGGCAGCGACCACCACCGTCAACACAGCGAAAAGCAAGAACGAGAGTAGTCGAGCCATCGGACGCACACCTCCTCGGGGCAACTCCGAGGTTTAGCCTAGGACGGTGGGCACGGGTTGGGAACCCGTTGGCACGGCCCGGTTGTATCCGGCGGCTGCTCCAGCAGTCACCCCGCGCTCCATGCATCCAGCAGTTCCCGGTAGTCGTTCTTCGGACTGTTCAGGAGGGGCGAAACCGGCCGGTAGACCAGGAGCTCGTCGGGCGGCGGAGCCAGCAGCTTCTTCAGGCGGGACGGGTCCGTCTCCGATGGGTTGAGCCAGGCGTCGGTCTGGTCTTCCGAGAGCACAACCGGCATGCGGTCGTGGATGGGGCGCATCACTTCGTTCGGCCGCGTGGTGACGATGGTGAAGGTCCGCTCCCGCACGCCGGGCCGCGGGTACCAGGACTCATACAGTCCGGCGAACCAGAACAGCCCCATGTCCGGCCGGTGGAACCAGAGCGGCCGGCGCTCCTCTTTCGGTCCGGTCCATTCGAAGAACCCGTCGGCAGGGACGATGCAGCGGCGCTTCAGAAATGCTTCCCGGAAGGCCGGGCGCTTGTCGATGCCCTCGGCGCGCGCGTTGATGAGGCCGGCGACCTTCTT
>CALMIW010000300.1 GCA_937864275.1 uncultured Dehalococcoidia bacterium | reverse complement strand
CTGGCTGGGCGGCAAGCGCTCGAAGATCGTCGTCACCAACATCCATCCGGTGGGCGAGGCCACGATCGCCATCCCAGCGGTGTTCCTCACCGTGTTCGAGAAGCAGCTCGTCGGGTCGCTGTTCGGTTCGGCCAACCCTCGGGTCGATATCCCGAGGCTGCTCGAGCTGTACACACAGGGTCAGCTCGACCTCGACGGTCTGGTCACCAACGAGTACTCGCTCGAAGGCATCAACGACGGGTATGCCGACATGAACAACGGCAAGAACATCCGCGGCGTCCTCAAATTCGTCTGAGTTGAGCCGAGACTATCCCCGGATTCCGCTGAAGTAAGGGTGGTGACCTCTCCTGCGCCTTGCCCTGCTGCCAGCGCTCCGGCAGTCCAACCAAGACACGAACGCGGGCACCACCGTTGACGAGGACGAACCTTCCCACACACCCGTGTTCGCGTTGATTTGCAATCTGTCGCGTAGGGACGTCGACGCGCTCAGATGGAGCGAGTGTGACCTGCCCAGTACTCGTCGCGGAGAAGACGCTTGTAGAGCTTGCCCGTCGGATACCTGGGCAACTCGTCCCGAAAGTCGACCGAGCGAGGGCACTTGAAACCTGCAAGATGCTCTCGACACCACGCCAGCAGTTCTGCGGCGAATTCGTCGCTGGCCCGCGAGAGATCCTTGGGTTGCACGACCGCCTTCACCGTCTCGCCCCACTCCGCGTCAGGAACGCCGATCACGGCCACGTCGGCCACCTCGGGATGGCCGAGCAGTGTCGCCTCGATCTCGGCCGGATAGATGTTGACGCCGCCGGAGATGATCATGTCGGCCTTGCGATCGGAGAGGAACAGCCACCCCTCCGGATCGATGTATCCCATGTCGCCGACCGTGAACAACCCGTTTCGCCGGCCGGCTCGTGTCTTCGCCTCGTCCTTGAAGTACTCGAACTCGCCGCGAGCGTTACCCATGTAGACCGTGCCCACCTCACCGGCCGGCAACTCGTGGCCGTCATCGTCGAAGATCTTCAGCGTCGAACCAGGGAAGGGTTGGCCGACGGTTCCGGGATGGAGCAGCCAGTCCCGTGGCTTCACGTATGCGCCACCTCCTTCCGTGGCGGCGTAGTACTCGTAGATCACCGGGCCCCACCAGTCGATCATTCTGCGCTTGACATCGACCGGACAAGGCGCTGCGGCATGGATGACGGAACGCAACGTCGACGTGTCGGCAGATGCTCGAACGTCATCTGGAAGCGCGAGCAGGCGGGGGAACATTGTCGGCACCATGTGGCTGGTGGAGACGCCCCACTGCTCGATTAGCCGCAGCGTGCCTTCCGGAGTCCACCGGTCCATGAGCACCATGGTCTGACCCAGATGCAGCGCACTCGTGCCGAACGCCAGCGGTGCCGCGTGGTACAGCGGCCCGGCCACGAGATGCACCCCTGTGCCGGGCTCGATGTCGAACAACATCGACAGCATCGAACCGACTGCTGCGGCGTCGTTGGGGTCGCCTTCCGGCAATGCGCGCCGCACCCCCTTGGGTCGTCCCGTCGTGCCGGAGGTGTAGAGCATCGACGCCCCCGGCGATCGATCGTGCGGACGTGACGTCGGCTGACCGAACGCGATCTCTGCGTACGCGCGGAAGCCCGCAATCGTGCCGACGGCGAAACGGTGATCGACGGGAACCTTGATGTCGGATGCGGCCACCGTGGCCGCATCTTGGTACCGCTCGTGCACGACGAGCACCTTCGCCTCGCAATCGTTGACGATGTAGGCGATCTCTGGACCGGTGAGGTGGTAGTTGATGCACGTCAGATAGACACCGATCTGCATGGTTGCCAGGTACAGCTCGACGAAGCTCACTTCGTTCGGCAGGACGATTGCTACCCCATCGCCTCGTTGCAGACCGAGACCGCGCAGACCGGGCGCGAGCCGGTTGGAGCGCTTCTCCAACTCGCCGAAGGCGAGCGTGTGACCTTCAGCGTCGACGATCGCGAGCCGTTCAGGCACGGAATCGGCAATCGCCCAGAAACCAACTTGTGCCGGTTCTCCCATGTGTCCCCTCCTGTTGACGTGCTGCGCCGGTGAAGTGCGAGCCCGAGCGTGAAATCGTGCGGCCGCTTCAGCGGGCTGGGTTCTGCAGCAGTTCCTTGAACGGTGTGGCACTCGGCGGCCCAGGCTCTTTGGGTAGACCGAGGACGCGCTCCCCGATGATGTTGCGCTGCACCTGATCGGTGCCGCCGTAGATCGATGGTGCCGGGGAGAACACGATGAGCTCCTGCATGTCGCCCCCGGTTGGCGAATCGGAGCCGGCGATGGTGGCCCCAGGCCCGAGGATGGATGCGGCGATCTCACGGGCTAGGCGTGTCATGTCGCTGTTGCGTAGCTTCGCTAGGTTTCCTTCTCCGCCGGTGGCAGCGTTGCCTGTCCGAGTGCGGCCCACATGCCAGGTGGTGATCTCGACCAAGGTGTAGAGGCGGGCGAGGTCTTGGCGCTCGCCAGGGTCGACAATCCGGCCGTTGGCCCCTGGCAGCTC
>CALMIW010000299.1 GCA_937864275.1 uncultured Dehalococcoidia bacterium | reverse complement strand
TGCAGACTCGAAAGCGAGCGGGCCCTGGCGCTGGCGGACGACGAGGTGGCTGGACCAGTCGAAGCTTTCGTCTTCGCCGGTTTCGCTGCGGTAGCCGAGACCCATTCGACGGGTGCGCAGCGTGGAGAGCGCGCCGAAGACCGATGGGGCGCCTTCGAACACGCGGGCGATGGCGGCGTGCTCTTCGGGCGTGAGCGCGATGGGATCGATTGTTCGTGGCGGGTTGGGCGCAAGACTCATGCTCGGGAGACCTCCACGAATACGCCGCGGTCGGCGGGGACGGGCTGCCAGCCGAAAGGCAGGTAGCGAAGGTGGCCGTAGCGGCTGACGAGATGGAGCCACTTCACCATGCCGGGCTCGACCTCGTTGGAGCCCTTCCAATCCTTGAACATGTGAGGCTCCCAGCCGTTGTAGACGATGACCTGGCCCGGGCGAACGCGAGGCGAGACGCGTGCCCGGATGTTGTAGCTGCCACGGTCGTTCGACACGCAGACGAGGTCGCCGTCGCTGATGCCGCGGGCGCGGGCTTCGCCACTGCCGAGGATGGCGAGCGGTTCGCCGCGGTGCGTGCCGGCGAGAATCGAGTTGCCCATCGAGGCAGCGTGGACCGTCCAGCGGGAGTGGCCGCTCGTGACCATCAACGGGTGGTTTCCGCCCACGGCCGGGTTCTCCTTGTGGCACGGGAGGTCCTCACCGGCCTCGGCGAACCACGGGTGGTCGATGAGGAACTGGGCGCGGCGCGTGAGTGTGGGGAAGGGAACCCCGTCTTCGACGTGCCATTCGAATGCCGTGACCGTCTTGTCCGGCTCGACGTTGGCCGCGAGCGAGAGCCCCGGGGCGAACATGCCGAGCCCTGAGAACCGCGCGGTGCCGCGTTCGCGCAGCGACGAGAGACTGCCGGACTCGGGCAGGGTGCCGGCTTCGATGCTGTCGCGCAGCCACTCATCCATCACGGACTCTTCGTTGTCGTAGGCGCCGTTGGAGGTGAATGCGTCGCCGATGGTGTCGAGACGACGGGGCTGGCGCCGGCCATCCAGGTATTCCGTGACGCCCTGGTCCGCGCAGCGTTCCTGCACCTTCCGGGCGAGAGCCTTGAAGATCTGCCATTCCGTCTGCGCCTCGCCGCGAGGCGGGCGGGCAGGTTCGGAGAAGCCGACATGGAACGAGTGCGTGATCGCGTATTGCAGGTTGGGCCGCTCGTACTGCATCGCGGCGGGGAGCAGGATGTCGGCCTGCAGGGCGGTCGCGCTCATCCGGTTCTCAACGACGACGACCTTCTCCAGCTTCGGCCAGAGGTTCTTCAGGAGGGTGTCCGAGCCTCCTCGCTGGCGGCGCACGGGGTTCGTCGCGACGATGAAGAGCACTTGCGGGTCGGTGGCCGGGCCCGGCTTCACGAGGCCGCCCCACCATCCCCTGCGCGACGCATCGGAGACGTAGTCGCCGAACGGGCGGGTCATGGTGGGGTCGGACCATTCCTTCGTGTTCCAGGTGTCCTCGTAGCCGCAGTGATAGAAGTGGAAGAACGCGGGCGGGCTGGCGGTGCCGGCTGCGACGCCGCGCTGGAGCAGTTCGTAGCCGAGGATCTCGTCCGATGACTCCTCGTCCTGGGAGCGGAGGCTTTCGAGCGCGCCTTCCAGGCCCTCCATCACGCGGATCGTTTCGGCGACGCCGCGCTTCTGCTTCATGCCGAAGAGCATGTAGCCGTCGAGCCCGGCGAGGGCGAGACCCTGGATGCCCGAGCCGGGCCGTCCCCAGTTGCCAGTGAGGGCGAGGAACAGGCACATCGCCCGCTCCATGAGGTCGCCGTGGTAGTACTTCGGCGTGTTGAAGCCTTCGATGATCTTGGTGCGCTTGCGGGCGGCGTCACGCGCGAGGGTGCGGATGACTTCCGGGTTGATCCCGCAGATCGCGCCGGCGGCCTCCGGCGTGTACTCGGCCAGCCGTTCGCGCAGCAACTCCCAGACCGTGGTGAGCTCGACGGTGGAGCCATCGACGGCGGTTGTCGTGAAGGTGCCTTCGAGGGCGGGATCCGCTTCATCGAGGACGAGCGACCCACGCGGCGCAGCTTCGACCGCGCCGGTGGCGTTGTCCCACCAGAAGAACTGGTCCTCCCGATCACCCTCAAGGAGTTCCGGCCCGCGGACGAACCGCCGGGTCGCACGGTGGACGAGGAGCGGCAGGTCGGTCTGCGACTGGACAAACTCCCTGTCGAAGAGACCCTCTTCGACGATCACGTGGCACATCGCGAGGGCGAAAGCGGCGTCGGTGGCGGGGCGGATGGGGACGAACGTCTCGCCCATCAGTGCGGACGGGCTGTAGTCGGGCGCGATGCAGACGACCTGGGCGCCGTTGTACCGGGCTTCTGTTATGTAGTGCGCGTACGGGATCGAGGTGTAGGACGGATTCGAGTGCCAGATCAGGATGAGTTCGGAGTGGAAGGTGTCATCGACGGAGCTGGCGCAGGAGAACTTGCCGAAGGTGATGTGGTGGCCGGCCGGGAAGTCGTTGATCAGCCCATTCGCATCGAGGGTAGTCGCCCCGAGAAGGCCGGCGAAGCGGAGGTAGGCCGCCTGGGCGAGGAGGCCGCCTTCAACGGTCTCCTCGAAGACCACGGACTCGGGCCCCTCGAGGTCGATCGCCTCGATGACCGCATCGGCCACCTCTTCCAGGGCTTCGTCCCAGGAGATGCGCTCCCATTCGCCGGACCCGCGCTCGCCCTTGCGCCGCATCGGGTAGAGCAGCCTGTCCGGGGAATCGAGCTGGACGCTCCAGGCGCTGCCCTTCTGGCAGGCCATGGGGTTCATGTCGGGTACGCCTTCCTGGACCTGCTCGAAGACAGCCGCGGGCTCCTCGAAGAGTATCTCGCCATCGCGGGTATAGACCCGATAGGGGCAGGTTGCCAGGCAGTTCAGGCAGTGCGTGCCAAAGGTGGCACGCTCCCAACTCCAACGCTGGCGGTACCGGGAAGCTGAAATGGGGTTCATCGCTTCACTTCGCTTGAGGAGGTATGCGGCCTAGCCGACGAGGACACCGGAGACGTAGGCCGCATCGGCGGCGGCAAAGCCGGCGACGGTGTTCGCCACCCATTCCCAGTAGGGCCAGGTCTGCGCCGCCGCGGTCCTGGACGCGAACCTCGGGAGCCAGCCTGTCAGCTGGCGGTCGAGGAAGTCGTGCTGGGCGCGGCGGTAGGAAGTCTGGAGCCGGGGAGACGACGAGACCGCCTCCTTGTAGGTGAGGTACTTCATGAATTCGAGCTCGGTGGCCAGGTGGTCGGCCGGCCGGGGGTCTTCGGCCGAGGTCGTGAGTCCGAAGTCCTCGTAGAACCGGACGACCTCCTCGAGCTTCTGCATGCGCTCGCCGCCATAGGCGCCCCCGAACAGCGACGCCGGCGGGCCGTCTCCCGCGCCGATTTCGAAGACGCGAAGGAACTCCGCCTGGAAGTCTTCCCGGCTGATGGAGGGCTCGATGGTGGCGTTGCCGAATTCGAACGGGAATCCAAGCAGCTTCGCGGCATCCCTGAGGCGGTCGCCCCACTCTCCGGCGAGGGCGGCCGTGTAGGCGTCCTCATCCGGGAGCGAAACGAGCCGAGCGAGCAACTGGTAGACGCCGGTGCGGGCGGTGACTTCGTTGTCGGGGAGCTCCATTTCCGGGAGCGCCCCACCATCGACCTGGAGCCCGGCGAGTGAGTAGACGAACATGGCAGCCTCCTAGGTAATCGAGTCGACGGGAACGAAGTTCGAGCGGTCCAGCGTTGCCGGGTCGACCGTGAACGGCCCAAGGAGCTCCTGCCACTTGTAGGCGATCAGGGTGGTCAACATTTCCGACGTGCCGCCAGCGCGGACGGATTGCATCTCGACCTTGAGGCGGGAGAGCGCGTCGTGGACCGCCGGACCGAAGAGCGACTCGAGGTACTCCGGCGGAATGCGCGGCGTGTCGTAGTCGATGCTCATGTCCTCGTTGAGCCGGTGAGGCGAGAGCGGTGGGACGTAGTACACGTTGGGGCCGGTGCCGGCCTCGGCGTGGAGGGGGAGAGCGATCTTCCACTCGCGCACGAGTTTGTGCACCGGGCTGTCTTCATCATCAAGGTAGCCGATGAAGACAGCCCGGCCCGGGCATTGGCGAACGCATGCCGGCGCAACACCCGCTTCGATGCGGGGGTAGCAGCCGATGCACTGCTGTCCGACGTGGCGTTCGTAGTTGAAGTAGACCTTCTTGTAGGGACAGGCCTCCATGCAAAACCTGTCCCCCATGCACGTCTCTTCGTCTCGGAGCACCAGCCCGTCGTCGGTCTTGTGAAGTGCCCCGGTGGGGCAGGCGGTCATGCAGACCGGGTTGGAGCAGTGGTTGCACTGCCGGGGAAGGTAGAAGTAGTAGGAGTTCGGCCATTCGCCGGCGCCCTGGTCTTCGTCCCAGTTCATCGCCCAGCGGTTTTCGCGCGGGGCCTGTGGCTCCAGGTGGGCTTTGCCGGCCGTCCCTCCGTAGAAGACTTCCTCGTAGTTGTAATCGAAGCCGCCGCCGAATTCCTCGCGAGTGGGCTGGTGGCCGGGGAGCGGCTTGCCAGTGACGATATCGACGCCGCCACCCATCTGCTCCCAGGCCTTTGGGGTGCCAAGGCCGGGCATGGTGTTGACCGACATCCACCAGTGGTGCTTTTCGCCCTCGTCGCGAGTCCAGAGGACTTTGCAGGCGACGGAGCACGTCTGGCAGCCGATGCACTTGTTCAGGTCGTACACCCAGGCGAGCTGGCGAACCTTCGCTTCAGTGGTTGCGGGCATGGTCCTACTCCATTTCCAGCGGGAGCCATTCCTGGCTCACGGCGGCAAGGCCGGCGCGCTCATCGCGGGAACCGGTCCCGACGGCCAACGCGACCTTGCGCTTCTCGGTGACGT
>CALMIW010000298.1 GCA_937864275.1 uncultured Dehalococcoidia bacterium | reverse complement strand
CGAAGGCGAGGCCGCTGTCGCGGCCGTCATCGTTCTCGGGGTCGCCGCCGGGCTTGTCGCGGCCCGCATCGGCCGGTTCGAGTCGGCGGTTGACGCGCTCGCGCGCCTGACAGGGGCACTCTTGATCGTCGTTGCCGCCGGGCTCATCGTCAGCGGCGTGAGGGCTATCTAGCGATGGGTGACTCGAAACGCGTCAACAAGAACCGGCTCCAGAACCGCGTGGACCCCTTCGGCGCCATCCAGGCCGTCCACGCCCGCGGCACGATGTTCGGCAACCGCGGCGGCTGCTTCCACACCGATGCACAGGTCCTGAAGCGGGGGCGGCACTGGACCAGCGAACGCTGGATCTGTTGCCTGCTCGAATACAAGGGCCAGACGCGCGAACTGATGCAGCCGGGCCGGTACACGGAACTGTTCTTTCTCGATGAGGCGACGGCCTTCGCTGCCGGGCACCGACCCTGCATGGAGTGCCGTCGCGGCGATGCGCAACGTTTCATCGAGGCGTGGTCGAGGGCGCACCTCCCGCCGGGCCAACCGCTTCGGACGATTTCTCACATCGACGAGATCGCCCACCGTGAGCGCATCGACCCGGTGACGAAGTCGCAGAAGACGATCCGCGTGCGGCTTACGACCGTGCCCGATGGCGCGTTCGTCACGCTGGAGAACGACCCCGGCCAGCCGCTCCTGCGCTGGCGCGGCCGTCTGCATCCCTGGTCGTTCGATGGCTACGGCGCGGCCCGTCCGCTGCCCGGAGATGCCCCTGTCACGCTGCTCACGCCGCCGTCGTTCGCCATCGCGTTCTCCGCGGGTTACGAACCTTCCGTGCACATTTCGGCACAGGGGACTTAGCACGCAGCCGTCCTGCGCCCTACACTCGAACGCACCCACATCATCCATGCACACCGGAGAGACCCATGTCTGGCCACTCCAAATGGTCCACCATCAAGCGGCAGAAGGGCGCGAACGACGCGAAGCGCGGCGCCATCTTCACCAAGCTCAGCCGCGAAATCATCCAGGCCGCCAAGCAGGGCGGCGGCGACCCCGGCATGAACTTCAAGCTGCGCCTCGCTGTCCAGCGGGCCAAGGCCCAGAACATGCCGAACGACAACATCGAACGCGCCATTGCCAAGGGCACCGGCGGCGGCACCGAGGAGCAGCTCGATGAGATCCAGTACGAAGGCTACGGCCCCGGCGGCACCGCGATCATCGTTTCGACGCTGACCGATAACCGGAACCGCACGGTCGCCGAGATCCGGCACCAGTTCTCGCGCTCCGGCGGCAACCTCGGCGAGAACGGCTCGGTTGCCTGGCAGTTCGAAGCCAAGGGTCTCATTACCATCCCCACGAACGGGAACGACGCCGACGAACTCGCCTTGCAGGCTATCGACGCCGGGGCCGAGGACGTCGACATCGGAGATGGCATGGTCGAGGTGAAGACCGACCCATCGAACCTCGAACCGGTGCGCAAGGCGCTCGAGTCGAGCGGCCTCGAAATCGAGAACGCCGACTTCGCGATGGTCCCGAAGGTGACGGTGGAACTCGACACGAAGGCCGCCCACCAGGTGCTCCGCCTCATCGAGGGACTCGAAGACCTGGAAGATGTCCAGCGCGTCTATTCCAACGCCGACTTCAGCGACGAGGCGATCGAGTCGTATCCGGGTTAGCCGCACGATCCATGGAAACGACAAAAACGCCCCGATGTGGGGCGTTTTTGTTGGGAGAACGGCGGGGAGGGGAGCTGGGAGGGGGTCCAGGTGCTCGTGGGACCTCCCCGGGCCGTGTCCCACTCAGTTGACGGGAGAAGGGCTCGTCGCGTCTGTGAAGCGGTTCACGCCTGCCCGCGCGAGAGGTCCCGGCCGGGCACAGTCGCCGGCCGCATGGCGCATTCGAACACGCGCCCGAAGTGGAACGAGAACGACTCCAGGACTTCCTGGAAGGCCACCTGCCGCCCGACTTCGGTAGCCATGCTGGTCATCTCCATCTCCTGCATGCCGCAGGGATTGATGAGCTCCCAGTGGCTCATGTCGGGGTCGATGTTGAGCGCGATGCCGTGCATGGTGACCCAGCGGCGCACGTTCAGCCCGACCGAGGCGATCTTGCGTTCGCCGACCCAGACGCCGCGGCCGGCTTCGTTCCGTTCGCCGCGAATTCCCCAGTCGGCGAGGACGCCGATGACCGTCTCTTCGAGACCGGACACATAGTCCAGCACGCCCAGGTCCCATGCCTTCAGGTCGATGATGCCGTACGCCCCGCGTTGCCCGGGGCCGTGGTAGGTGATGTCGCCTCCGCGCTCCGCCTGGACGATCTCGATGCCCCACTGGCGCACCGTGTCGGCCTCCACCCGAAGGTCGGGAGTCGGGTGGCTCCGGCCGAGGGTGAACACGGGCCGGTGCTCGGTGAGCAGCAGGGTGTCGACGCCGCTGCCGTCCCTGCGCTGCGCCTGCAGCCGCTGTTGCAGCTTGTGGACTTCGGCGTAGCTGGTGGTGCCGAGGTCGTAGACAGCCACTGCGCGGGTCGATGCTTCCATCACCGGTTGCGTTTTGCCCCTCTTCCTCATACGAGCATCCCATACGGCGCTTCCAGGAGGTCCCGGACCCGCGCCAGCAATCGCCCGGCCGAACCTTCGCTCCACTTGCCGCTGTCGTAAGCCATGGTAAGGCTGGCGAGGCCGTCGCGGCGCGTGGCGCCGAGCGCGAACGCCGCAGAACGTCCGCCGTCGAGTCTCGGGGTAGCCGCGGAGACGCCGAGACTCGCGAGCGAGGCCAGGACCCAGTTCGCCTGTTCGAACGGTGCGTCGCCGCCGGTGTTGCGGACGACCGCGACCTCCCGGAGCGTCCGCGCAGCGGGGTCGTTGACGGCGCAGGAGATGTCGGTCGCCGCCTCGGCGATGAGCATTCCCCCGGCGCCGCCGGCCTCCACGGTGCCCTCGAGGGCGGTGGCAATCGCGCGGAAGGCGGCGTCCTCGATCCGGGGGACGACGCCGTGTTTCCGCCATTCGCGTTCGCAGACGGCGGTCATCTTCGCCGCTTCGCTCATGTCGATCTCGACCGCGATCGTTAGCACCTGCGCCGAGGCCTCCGCCTCGTCGGCGATGCGCTGGAACCGTTCCTCCGCGCTGGCCGGGTAGGCCGCCGCGCCGGCGCGTGCGTCTTCCGGTTCCCAGAGCGGGAGGCCGGGGATCGTCCCGCCGGCTTCGGGAAGCCCTTCCGTAACTTCGTCCGGCTGGCTGCCGAACAACGACGTGGTGAATTCGACCGCATCGCCGGGCGCGACGTCCCAGGCGGGCGCGGCCATCTGGGCGAACCGGCGCGGGAACGGGACGACCACCGGCTGGAGTGTGGGCTCGGTCTCTGCTTCCCCGTCTTCCTCGGACTCGTCCTGCTCGACCCCGTCTTCCTCGTCGAAGCGCGGTTCTTCGGGTCGTTCGACTGTCGGTTCAGGCTCGGCCGGAGCTACTGGCGCTTCGTCAATTTCCTCAGCGATTGGCCCGTTTCGCGGCGCGGGCTGGTCTGGCGGCATGGCTTCACCCGGCTCGAGGATGACGCCAAGCACCACGCCGGGACGTTCGATGCTCCCGGCCGGGCGCCGGATGCGCAGGAGTCCAGCCTGTTCCGCCTCGACTTCGTAGGCGATGAAGGAGCACTCCACGCGGCACACGGCTTCGCCCTGGGCGACTGGCGTGCCATCGGGTAGGTACCATTCGGCCACGAGGCCCCCGCTCATTTCCCGGCCGAGGTTCGGCAATTCCACCGAAACCGCCACGCGCAGCCTCCCCGGGCAGGTATGCCCATCGTTAGAGACGGCAGGAGGGAGCGCCTTGGGCAGGGTCAGGGCTGCCCGGCAGGTTTTACGATCCGGCAACCGAGTGTTTTCCGGTGGCTGACCGGCGCTTTACGCGGACGCCCTACGGTCGATCGCATGGCGATTTCTCGCCCCGTGCAGGGGCTCACACTGCCCGAGGACTTCGGCATCGGCCTGACAGTGGCCGGAGCGATCACCGGCCTGGTGGTCCTCCTCTGCGCGGCTGTCGCGGCGGCGCCCTCCGAAGGCCCGCGCGGACAGGCGCGCCAGCCGGAAGCCGGCACCTACGTCGATGTCCTGCCCGCCAGGGTGCCGACGCTATCGACGGGCCAGTAGGCCGCGCCGGTCACGCCCTCCGGATCGTCAGGCCTCCGTCGACCGGCACGGCGACGCCCGTGAGGAAGCTCGCCGCCGGCAGGGCGAAGCTGAGCGTCATCTGCGCGACCTCTTCCGGGAGGCCATAGCGCCGGAGGGCGGTCCGCTGCTTCGCGTAACGCTCCTTCATCTCTTCCGGGATCGCCTCGGTCATCCCGGTGCGGATGGGGCCGGGGCAGATGCAGTTGACCGTGATGCCCTCCCGGCCGAACTCCAGCGCCAGGGAGCGGGTGAGGCCCACCACGCCGTGCTTGGCGGCCGTGTAGGGGCTGTTTCCGGCGGTCGCGCCGAGTCCCTCGGTGCTGGCGATGTTGATGATGCGAGGGCTCTCGGACTTTCGCAGATGCGGCAGTGCCGCCCGGATCGTGTGCGTCATGGCCGTCAGGTTCACTGCGAGCACCCGAGCCCAGGCCGCGTCGTAGCCGTCGTTCTCCAGCGGCAGTGCCGCCGAAATCCCGGCGTTGTTCACCAGCACGTCCAGCCCGCCGAACTCCGCGACGACGTCCTCCACCAGGCGGTTCACGGCGGACCGGTCCGAGACATCGCACGCCCATGCCCTGGCGGTGTTCCCGGCGGCCGCGATTGCGCCAGCGACGCGCTCGACCGGCTCGGGGTGCTGGTCGACGGCGGCGACCTTCGCCCCCTCGTCCGAGAAGACGTAGGCGGTTGCCTCGCCCATCCCGCTGCCCGCGCCCGTGACGAGCACGACCTTCCCCGCAACCGACCGGCTCAGCTTGCTCACACGCGCCATGGACCATCCCTCACAACGTTGTGGGCGAAGGTCTACGGGTTCAGGGTGGATTCGGCAAGCGCGCGGGGCTGCGGGGGCGGTTGCGCGACCCCTGCCGCCCGGCCATGCTACCGGCATAGCCACACCCTTTCTTCAGGAGTCTCCGCGCAAATGGTTATGGCGCTCGACGGTATCAAAGTCCTCGATCTTTCCCGGCTCGCCCCGGGCCCGCATTGCTCCATGCTCCTCGCTGATTTCGGCGCCGATGTGACGCTGGTCGAAGCGGTACCCGGCTCATCCGCCAAGCTCGGCGGTGGCGGCGCCATGCGCCGAAGCGAAGCCGCCGACCGCGCCGCCGCCGACCGCGCCGCCGCCTACAACGCCCTCGGGCGCGGCAAGAAGTCGATCGCCCTCAACCTCAAGGAAGATGCTGCCAAGGCAATCTTCTACGAGATGGTGAAGTCGGCCGACGTCGTCATCGAAGGGTTCCGGCCCGGCGTTGTGAAGCGCCTTGGCGTCGACTACGAGACGCTCGCCAAAATCAATCCCCGCATCATCTGCTGCTCGATCTCCGGCTTCGGCCAGACCGGCCCCTACAGCAATCTCGTGGGCCACGACATCAACTACATCGCTGTCGGTGGGGCGTTGGGCGTCACCGGACGGCCGGGACAGCCGCCGTCGATCCCGGTCAACCTCGTCGCCGACTTCGCCGGCGGCGGCCTGACGGCCGCGTTCGCAATCTGCGTCGCCATCATCGCGCGCGAGAAGACCGGCCGCGGACAGAACGTCGACATCGGCATGAGCGATGGCGTGCTCTCGCTGATGACCAGCGCGTTCACCCAGTACTTCTCGAACGGCTTCGCCATCCGCCCGGGCTCGTACCTGCTGAACGGGGCCTCGCCGTTCTACAACACCTACGAGTGCTCCGACGGCCGCTGGTTCTCCATCGGCAGCATCGAGGGCCACTTCTGGGAGGCGCTCTGCAAGGTCATCGGCACCGAAGACCTGCTCCCGCGCCAGTTCAACCAGGAAGAGTGGCCGGCGATGATCGAGCGCTTCAAGGGCATCTTCAAGCAGAAGACCGCCGACGAGTGGATGGCCATCATGTCCCGGTTCGACATCTGTGCCGCGCCCGTCCTCGAGATGGAGAACGTCGTTACCAACGAGCACAACGTCGCTCGCGGCATGGTCATCGAACTGGATTCGCCGGTGGGCAAGGTCAAGCAGATCGGCGTGGGCCCGAAGCTGAGCGACACCCCCGGCATGCCCCGCACGACCTCGCCACTCCTCGGCCAGCACACGGACGACGTGCTCAAGGGCCTCGGCTACGACGACGCGAAAATCGCGGCGCTGCGCGAGGCGGGCACGGTCGGTTAGGGCAGATTCAAGGCCCCGCGGCAACCATCGCAGGGGGCGCAGCCTGTTGCGCCCCCTGCGCGCGTGCCCCTGAAGGAAAGCCCGCGTAGAGTTCGGGCGAAGGTCCGCGGGTGCAGGAAAAGCATACGTGCTCTACTCGCTCGTTGAGGGTGAAGGTATTTCGCTCGAGCCGGCTATCCGCCTGTTTCATCACCGCTGGTCGGTGCCGATTGTCGCCGCCCTCTACCGTGCCGGGCCGCAGCCGTTCGCCTACCTGGCGGCCAACCTCTCCGCCAGCCGCGACACGCTCACCGACACGCTTGCGAAGCTCGAGGCGAACGGCGTGGTCGAGCGCCAGCCCCGGGGAAAGAAGACCCTCTACGCGTTGTCGCCACTTGGCGAACGCGTCGGCGCCGCCTGCGTGGACCTGGTGGAACTGATCCGCGACACCGACGTCCTGCCGGTAGCGCTGAAGAAGTGGCCGATGCTCGTGGCCGTTGCCCTGGGGCGCGGCGCACGGCGCTACAACGAGGCGAAGGCAGCCCTCCCGGGCGTCACGGCGCGTGCGCTCGCGCTGGCGCTCAAGGATCTTCAGTCTGTCGGCATGCTCGACCGGACGATCGTCGATGGCTATCCGCCGTCTCCCGCCTACGAGCTCTCGGCAAAGGGCCAGGCTCTTTTCCCGGCGCTCGATGCGCTCTGCATCGCATGCGACGCGGCCGAACGGGAATTGCATGCTCGGGAAAGCACCGGCACCGCGACATAGCGGCACAAGCCCGGTTCAGATCCGATACCGCATAGTCACCTGAACAGTTCTTTGTGGCACACTGGTAGCCCGCACTCCGCGAGTTCCTGCTGGTTGGCGCAGACATGGCAATCCAGGTAACCCTCCTGTCCCACTCCGAAGACCCGCTCCGTTCGCTCTACATGGCGTACCGGACCTGTTATAGCCAGCTGACCCCGCAACAGGTGGCGAAGCGCATCGGCGACGACCGAATCACCCGCGAAGAGATGACACGGTTCATCGAGGAGCGCTTGAAGACCGGCCACGCGAGCCCGCTCGAGCAGGTTTCCTACGAATTCGGCATCTCCGGCGTCTCACGCGCGTTCAGCCACCAGTTCGTGCGCCATCGAGTCGGCATTTCGTTCGAGCAGCAAAGCCAGCGATACGTCACCTACAAAGAGGGCGAGTTCCCGTACACCGTGCCCGAGACGGTCCGCAAAGCGGGGATGCAGGACAAGATGGACGAGCTTTTCGACCGTGTCGGCGAGCTCTACGAGGAGATGGTCGCCGCCGGCGTGCCCGCGGAAGACGCGCGCTTCCTGCTGCCGAACGCCACGAACACCAACTTCAAGATCACGGTCAACTTCCAGAGCCTCCTGCACATCTGCGACCTGCGGCTCTGCACCCGCGCCCAGTGGGAGTTCCGCAAGGTCGCGGCGCTCATGCGCGCCGAGGTGATGCGCGTGACGCCGGAACTCGGACGCTACCTGCAGCCGAAGTGCGGCGAACACCGGCTTGGCTACTGCGACGAATCGGAGAAAGACTGGGCGGCGTGCCCCATCGGCCGCGTGCGGCCCCACAAGGAGGTCCTCTTCCGGATCTACGAGGCCTATCGCAAGGGCGAGACGCAGCCGCTGCGCGAACAGGACTGGGACGTCATCGAGGAGAAAGACCTCGTGGTCCTGGGCGACTGATGGCGCGCCCGTTGCTTCCACTGGGCAAGTCGGCGCCCTGGCTCGTCCTCCTGATCGCGGCCATCCTCGCCATCACCGGCTTGATCACCGGCAACCGCGAGATGCTCGGAGTCGGCGCCCTTGCCGGCGTGTTCTGGCTCGTCGCCTTCCCCGTGGCGCGGGCGCTCCTCGGCCGCGACGAGCCCCCGGACGACGGGAAGGCCTGACCCCGGCGCCGCACGGCTCCTAGGCCGGTCCTCTGTTCCCTGTTCGTCACCTTCGTCACCCGGGTGATCTGCGCCTGTCCACCGGTGTTGCCGAAGGTTGAACCATGAGGATCCGTCGCCTGGCCCTGGTCGCCCTGTTCGCTGTCTCGCTGCTGTCGCTCGTCGGTGCTTCGAACCCGCCGCCTGTGGTCGCCGAGACAGTCCCGTACATGGCGGCCTCGGAGAGCTACTACCGTCTCGATACCGAGAACGGCCGGATGTCGGTGCGGATCCACGCGGAATACGAAAACGTCTCCGGCAAGGACCTCGCCGCGATCCCGGTCTTCATCCTCCCCGGCGCGGAAAACGTGGTCGTGAAGCAGGGCGACACCACGCTGAGCACCGCGGTGACGGCCGGGAACGAAGCGCAGGCCGTGGCGGGACGTGCCGTCGCCACCCTGCCGACGCCCCTCAAGCCGAAGTACCGCACGACACTGGACGCCACCTACGACGTGCCGCCGCGCACCGGCGGGGAGCACATGCAGCTCGAGCCCGGCATCATCGAGACCGTCTTCATCGGGCAGGGGCCCGGTTCCTTCGTGCTCGTGGACGTGCCCGAACACGGTGACAACTACCTCGACCCCGGCTGCCTGAAGGCGAGCGATCAGCCTGGCGACGTGAAGGCCGGCGGGCTCGTCCGCTGGGTCTGCGGCGATGTCAACCTCATCGCCATCAACAGCGACGACCCGGACGTTACCGGCCGCTGCGCCGCCATGGACGATAAGTGCCGCCAGCGCGTGGACATCGCCGTCTTCTCCGCCTACGTGATGTCGATCACCGACCTCTCGAAGAGCGCCAAGCTCGAGGCCGACGTGACGATGCCGTCGGGCAAAGTCGTGAAAATGGAGCTGAAGTACTTCCGAAGGGACTCCGCCTGGGCCGAGAAGCAGTTCGCGATCGCGAAGGGCTCGTTCCCGCGGCTCGAGCAGGTCTTCGGCTTTCCCTACCCGCACGACACGCTCCTGATGCGCCAGTCGCACCACATCGAGAACTTCGGCGCCGCGGGCCTGGCCTTCAACAACGGCGGCGAAGTGCTCCTGGCCACCGATACCGGCGTCGACGAAGAAGTGACGGTGCACGAACTCGCCCACCAGTGGGCGACGTACAAGCACTTCGAGTCGTCGTTCATGGTCGAGGGCCTGGCCGAGTACGCCATGCGCGTGCTCGCGCCGGAGTTCGGCATCCCTGTGCGCGATTGGGGCTGGCAGGCGTTCCCGTTCAAGGAACCGCTTTCCACCTGGACGAACAGCCTCAGCGGCCTCATCACCCAGTACTTCTACGGCCGCTCCGGCGCGTTCTGGTTCGCCTACGAGTCCGCCGTCGGCGGGAGGGAGAACATGACCCTCGTCCTCGGCCGGATGGACGATGAAGAGGCGCTCTGGCCGCTCGATGCCGGCTGGTTCATGGACCAGGGCGAGTGGGTGAGCGGCAAGGACCTGGACAGCGTCTTCATGGAGTGGGTCTACAACCCGGTGACCGCCCAGCAGCTCCTGGCGGACCGGCGCGCGGCGCACACCCTGGTGAGAGAGCTGCAGTCCCGCGCGGCCGCCATGGGTGTCTACGGCATGCCCTCGGACATCTACGACAACCTCCTGGCCTGGGTCTTCGACCCTGTCGCCGGGCAGGTTGCGAAGGCGAACAAGGTGCTCGATTCGTACGCCGAAGTCGTCCAGATGAGCACCGAGGCCGGTCTCGGCACCCCTGACGGCGTCTCCCAGACGTGGGGCAAGAAGCGCGTGAGCGATACCGCCGTGGTCGTCGAAGAGCAGCGCCAGGCGATCCTCGCCATCCTCTCGGCAACCACCGACCTCGAGTCGGCGGCCGACGATTCCACCGCGAAGCAGAAGCTGGCCGAAGCACGCGAGAAGTACTCCGCCGGCGACTATGCCGGGGCCAAGGCTGCCGCCGCGGGCGGCATCACCGCCGCCTACAACGAAGTCGCGGCCGGCAAGATGATCGAGATCGCCAAAGAGAAGCAGAAGTCGTTCAGCCCGAACTTCTTCGGCCGCATCGGGATGTTCTTCACCGACCCGGACGGGGACCTGGCGCAGGCCGAGGAGGCGTACGCTTCCGGCGACGGGACGAAGGCGCTCGAGCTCGCGCGCGGCGCCTACGATTCCTGGGACGGCGCGACGTTGCGCGGCATCCAGCGGCTTGCCATGGGCGCCGGCGCCATGTGCCTGCTCACGTTCCTCGTTTGGTTCCTGCTGCACAAGCTGGAGGGCCCATCGGCCGCGCCGCGCAAGGTCGGACAGGGCCACTATCTGGAAGAGTCGACCGAGCGCCGCTCCAGCTGGCGGGACTGGGAGAACACCCAGTAGCTGCCGTTACCCCTGGATGGCCTTGAGTGCCAGCCGCACGCCGACCAGAACGAGGCCGACGGCTAGTGCTCTGATGATGTGCGAATCATGTACGTGGCGCGAGAGGTAGGCTCCCGCCTGGGCCCCGGGGATGGCGCCGAGGGCGAGCATCACCGCTTGGACTAGTGAGCGGTCAAACTCGAGCGCACCGGTCAAGAAGTGGACACCCGTCCCCTCGAGTGCCATGAACGCCAGGACGAAGTGCGAGGTCGCGGCGGCGATGTGCACCGGGAAGTGGAGCACCGTGGCCATGACCGGCACGTGGATGACACCGCCGCCGATGCCGAGCAGGCTGCTGACGAACCCCACGACGGTGCTGATGGCCACCCCCTTCCACATCTGGAACGAGTACCGGTAGGTGTTGCCGTGGCTGTCGGTCAGCGTGCGCTGTACGGTGCTCCAACCGGAGACTGGCGGCTGGATCGCGTTGGATGCTGAGCGGAGCAGGAGTACGAGCCCGAGGACAACCAGCACCGTGGCGAACATGCCGTCGAACGTCCTGCGAGGGATGAACCCGACAAGGATCGCGCCCGCCACCGCGCCGGGCAGCGTGGCTACCGCGAACCAGAGGCCGCTCCGGTAGTCGATGCGCCGGTGCCGCGCATACGCGATCGATCCCGAAGTGGCGTTCGCCCAGACGACGAAGAGCGAGATCGCCGTGATGGTTTCCGGGTCCTTGTCCGGGTAGAGGAAGAGCAAGACCGGGACGAGGATGAACCCTCCTCCCGCGCCAACGAGCGTCCCGAAGGTGCCAACGGCGAATCCGAGGAGGATGAGGAGGAGGTCCTGCGCTTCCAGATTGCGGCTCCGAGGTACGCGGCTATGGAGAGTCTCACCCTCGAAGAGTGCAGCGTCCACCCGCTGAAGGAAGGCTACACCGGGATGTCGTCGTCTCCGAAGTCGTAGCGCCGGCGCAGCGTCGAACGGTCCTTCACCCGCCCGGCCATGCCCCCCACGCGGTCGGTGAAGTGCGCCAGCTGGCGTTCGAGCCGGCCGCGAATCCAGCTGCGCGTGGAGCCGATCTGGCGGTAGCGTGCGTAGCGCTGCTCGAGCCGGCGCTTCGGGCGCGTTCTCTGGATCCGCGAGAGTTCGCGGAGGATGGCCCTGCGGAGCAGGAGCGCGGCCTCGGCGTGGTCGGTATGCGCGCCGTCGCCCGGCTCCGGGACGGTGTGGTCGATGATCCCCAGCCTCAGGCAGTCGTGCGAGGTGAGGCGGAGTCGTTCCGCGGCTTCTCCGGCCGAACCGGCGCCGCCGTAGAGGATCATCGCCGCGTCTTCCGGCCGGATGACTTCGTAAACGGCGTTGTCGAGCATAAGCACGCGGTCGGCCACCGCCATGGCCATCGCGCCCTCGGAGTTCGCTTCGCCGGTAATCACCGCGACCGTCGGCACCGGCAGTTCGAGCATGGAGGCCATGCACTGGGCGACGGCGAAGCCGAGTCCCGCTTCTTCGTTCGCCAGCGAGGGGTCGGCGCCGTCGGTGTCGATCAGCGTCACCACCGGGATCTCGAACTTGCGGGCAAGCATCATCGCCCGGCGCGCCTTGCGGAAACCGGCTGTGGAAATGTGCGCCGGCTTGCCGTGAGGCCGCACCTGGCCCAGGAACAGCACCGCTTCGCCCGCGAGCGAACCGACCCCGGCCTGGATGAGCACATCGTCTTCGCCGCTGCGGTCGCCGCGCAGGGCTACGAACGAAGTGGACATGCGGGCGATCAAGTCAGTGGCGTTCGGGCGGTCTGCGTGGCGCGAGATTTGCACCTGCTGCCAGGCGGTCCGGGGCGTGTGATACGAATGGCCTTCGCGAGGCTCTTTCTGGGCCGTCAGGCGGTAGTCGTTCATCAGCAGGTCGAGCAACTGGGCGATCGAGTCGCGAAGCTGCGGCCGAGGTACCACGGCGTCGATGAGGCCGCGCTTCAAGTGTGCCTCGGAGGGATGCGCGCCCTCCGGAAGATCGGTCCCGGCGGCCTCCTGCAGCGCCCGCAGGGCCGCGTAGCCGACGAGCGCGTTCGGTTCGCTCAAGATGACGTCCGCCAGGTTCACGAACCCGGTGTAGGCCGAGCCGGTGGTCGGGTCGGTGAGCACGGCGATGTAGGGAAGGCCGGCGCGGTCGTGCCGGCGCACGGCGGCGGCAATCCGCGGCGCCTGCATCAGGGCGAGGAGGCCCTCCTGCATCCGCGTCCCCGCGGTCGAGCAGATGAGCACTACCGGCACGCGCCGGGAGGTGGCCTTTTCGAACGCCCGCGCCAGCCGTTCGCCGGCGGCCACGCCGATGGAGCCGCCCAGGAACGAGAAGTCGATGACAGCGGCGACGAGTTCGCGGCCGTAGATGCTCCCGGTGCCCGTGAGCGCCGACTCGGTGAGCCCGGTCCGGCGCTGTGCGTTGATCACCCGGGAGCGGTAGGACTGCTTGTCGCGGAACGAGAGCGGGTCGATGTTCGTGACGCCGCGGTCGTCTTCGTGGAAGCTGCCGACATCGAGGAGCGTGGCCAACCGTTCGCGCGCTGTCAGGTGGAAGTGAAACCCGCAGGAATGGCAGACACGGAACCGTTCGTACGATTTCGAACCTTCCAGGTCGGCGCTGCAAGAGAGGCACTGCTCGTGCGGGCGTGGTGCGGGGGCTTCTTCCTCCGGCGCTTCGCCGCGGCCGAGCAGGGTCTTCAGGTTTCTCATGCCCTTCAGTGTATCAAGCGAGGTCATCTATGGCGGATCCCTGCAGAACTCGTCGTGATTCGCCCTCTTCCTGCGGACCCACATACCCCTCTTCTTCGAGGATCTGGATGATCTTCTTGGCCTTCAGGAAGCCAACCTTCAGCCGCCGCTGGAAGAGGGATGGCGAGATGCGCTGATGCTGGAGCGTCAGTTCGCGGGCGCGGTCCATCACCGGGTCGTCGAAATCGACGTCGATGTTCGCCTCGCCGCCGTTCGCTTCCGCCAGCGCGGCCTCGAGCAGTTCGTCGGCATTCTCGGGCGTGAGTTCGCTGAAGCGCTCGTCTTTCCAGAACTCGACGAGCCGCTCGACTTCCGCATCCGAGACGTAGACGCCCTGGATGCGGATCGGCTTGGCCACGTCGGTCGGCATGAAGAGCATGTCGCCGCGGCCGAGCAGCTTTTCGGCGCCGCCCATGTCCAGGATGGTGCGCGAGTCGGTCTGGGAGGTGACGGCGAAGGCGATCCGGGTCGGGAAGTTCGCCTTGATGAGGCCGGTTACGACGTCCACCGACGGGCGCTGCGTGGCGACGATCAGGTGGATGCCGGTCGCCCGCGCCAGCTGCGCCAGCCGGCAGATGAGCTTCTCGACCTCGAACGGGGCCGCCATCATCAGGTCGGCGAGCTCGTCGATGATGACCACCCACTGCGGGAGTTTGATCATCACGCGCGGATGCTTGTTGTAGGCCTCCAGGTTTCGGACGGCCACGCTGGCGAACTTCTTGTAACGTGAGTCCATCTCGCCGACGACCGCCTGGAGCACACCGACGACCTTGTCCATGTCGACGATGACTTCGCTGAAGGCCATGTGCGGGATGCCGGAGTAGCTGCTGAGCTCCACGCGCTTCGGGTCGACCATGACGAAGCGGACCTCGTTTGGCGTGGCGTTCATCATGATGCCGGCGATGATCGCGTTCATGCAGACGCTCTTGCCGGAGCCGGTGGAGCCTGCAATCAGGAGGTGGGGCATCTTCGCCAGGTCGGCCACCACCGGCACGCCGGAGACGCCCTTGCCGAGGGCCATCGCCAGTTTGCTCTTGGCGGCAAGCTCGCTGAACTCCTTGGTTTCCATAACCGCACGCAGGGTCACGACCGACGCCGAGTCGTTCGGGACTTCGATGCCCACGATCGCGCGGCCGGGGACGGGAGCCTCGATGCGGAGGCTCGGCGCCGCCAGTGCCAGGGCCAAGTCGTTCTGGAGGGCGGTGATCTTGTTGACGCGGACGCGCGTGCGCGAGACCTCGATGCGCTCCGTGCGCGGTCGCCCATCGGGGGTCAGCAGCGACTTGCCCTGCCCGTCTTTGAGCGGCACGTCCTTGTAGCGGACTTCCCAGCCGGGCTCGACGCCAAACTGCGTGACCGTCGGGCCTTCGTTGATTTCGACGACCGTGGCATCGACGCCGAAGCTGGCGAGCGTATCGACGATGAGCTGTGCCCGGGCGGCGTTGTCGTGCTTCCGGTGCAGGCTGGGGATGGGCGCGTTGAGCATCTCGAGCGCGGGCAGAGCCCAGCCACCCTTGTGGGCATCGAGTTCCAACCCCAGTTGCTGCGGCTCCTCCGGAGCTTCGTCGATGGCTGCGGGGGGCTCTGCGGGCGGCGCGTCCTCGAGCAGGGTGGCTTCTTCGATATCCACGGCTGCGAAGGTGGCGGCCGCGCCGAGACCCACCGGCGAGGTTGGCGACGCCGGGTCGATAGACGGGCGGAAGATGACCGGTGAGCCTTCGATAGCGGCGCTGCGCATCGGTTCGATCCGCTCGAAGCCACCCGCCCCGATGACCACTTCCTGCTCTTCGCCACCGGGCCGGCGGAGGATGAAGCTCGTCCAGCGACCAATGGCGTTGGCGGCGCGATGCGGGTACCTCCGCCGCCAGCTTTCTTCGATCCAGTAGGGGACGTTCGTCGCTACCCAGCGGCTGGTGGTCGGCGCCAGGAGCGCTGCCGCCAGCACGAACACGCTCAGCCAGGCGAGCTTGCCGAAGAACCCGGCGATCATCCGCTGGCCAATCGTGCCGCCGAGGCTGACCTCGGCGAAGCGGACGTCGCCCGCCGACCAGTTCGCCTCGTTGAGGGCGAGCAGCCCCCAGACGAACAAACCGAGTGCGGCGACGCCGCCGGTCTTTCGCCAGAACCAGGGGCCGCGCTCGTACCAGCCCTGCCACGCGGCGGCGCCAGCCAGCAGCACCCACGCCAGGACGATGAAGATGCCGAGCCCGAAGGTCCGCAGCGTCCAGTCGCGGCCTTCGCCAATAGCCTGTTGGACGGCCGGGACGAACAACGCGGCGGCAAGCGCCGCGATGGCCGCGAACGTGCCGATCACATCTGGCCGGTTCAACCGGCTAAGGACATTCGGATTCCGCTTCTTGCTTCGCGGGGAACGCTCCGCGCGAGCAGTACGGGGCCGGGTCCGTGCGCGTGCCGCCATGGCCTGCACTCCTCATCCACCCGTACCGGCGCCCCCCGTTGGCCCGGCACGGCCGCGAACGATGGCTTCCCTGACTAGACCTCGACTGTCACTGTCAGCACCATCGGCCGCCTGCGGGTCTCATCATAGAGGAACTTGCTTACAGCGTCGCGAATCCTCGTGTTGATGTCGCCGAACTCCGCATAATGTTCCACGCCTTCGAGGGCCTTGGCGGCCACCCGACGCGTCTGGTCCAGCAGGTCCTCGCGGTCTTCCACGTCCACGAATCCGCGGGCCAGCACTTCCGCGGGGCGTTCGAGCTTCCCGGTCTGCTTGTCCACGGCAACCATCACCACGACGACGCCATCGGTCGAAAGGTGGGCGCGGTCGCGCAGGATGTGCTGGTCCACGTCGCCGATGCCGAGGCCATCGACGTACACGTAGCTCGCCGGCACGCGGTCGCCGATCCACGCTGATTCCTCGTCGATTTCGAGCACGTCGCCGTCGGTCAGGATGAACGCGTTTCCCTGCGGCACGCCGACCGACTCGGCAAGGCGCGAGTGGACGACCAGGTGGCGGTATTCGCCGTGGATGGGCACGAAGTACTCGGGCTGGAGCAGCCCCTGGATGATCTTGAGCTCTTCCCGGCTGGCATGACCGCGGACGTGGATGTTCGAAATCCGGTTGTAGAGCACGTCCGCGCCGAGGCGGAAGAGGTTGTCGACGTTCCGGTAGACCGCCGTTTCGTTCCCCGGGACCGGGCTCGAGGAGAGGACGATGGTGTCGCCCTTGGAGATCGTGATGTGGCGGTGGTCGCCGTTTGCCATCCGGGTCAGCGCGCTCGTCGGCTCGCCCTGGCTGCCTGTGGTGATGACCACGAGCTTCGAGGGAGGCGTGTTCCGCATCTCCTCGACGCCGATGATGACGCCGTCCGGCGCGTTGATGTAGCCGAGTTGCCGGGCCATGGCGACGTTGTCGATCATCGAGCGGCCCGTCACGAAGATCTTGCGGCCGGTGAACACGGCCGCGTCCACCAGCAGCTGGACGCGGGAAATCAGCGACGCGAAGGTCGCGACGATCACCCGGCCGGGAGCGTTCACGAGGATCGTCCGGAGCGCTTCGCCGACGAGCTGCTCGCTGGGCGTGTAGCCCTCCTGCTCGGCATACGTGGAGTCAGCCAGCAGGAGCAGGCAGCCCTCGGCGCCGACCTGCGCGAGCCGGATGAGGTCGGTGTGCTGGTCCATCACCGGTGTGTGGTCGAGCTTGAAGTCGCCCGTGTGGACGACGAGCCCGAGCGGCGTGCGGATGATGAGCCCGCAGGCGTCCGGGATGCTGTGGGCGACGGTGAAGAACTCGACCTCGAAGACGCCGGCCTGGATCAGTTCGCCCGGGGCGACCACGTGGGTCTCGGCGTCCTGCAGGAGGCGGTGCTCCTGCAGCTTCACGCGGATAAGCCCGTCGGTGAGCTTGGCGCCGTAGATCGGCACGTTGAATTCGCGCTGGAAGTAGGGCAATGCGCCGACGTGGTCTTCGTGGCCGTGGGTGAGGAAGACGGCCCGGAGCTTCTCCTTGTTGTCGCGGAGGTAGCTGAAGTCCGGGATCACGAGGTCGACGCCGAGCATCTCCTCTTCCGGGAACATCAGTCCGACGTCGACGACGATGATGTCGTCGCCGTATTCGAGAAGCATCATGTTGCGGCCGATTTCGCCGAGGCCGCCGAGGGGAATTACGCGCAGTTTGTCTGTCATTGAGTCCTATTCGAAGAGTCTGATTTGTTCTGTTTTTCCGGCCGGATCGGGGTCGTCCCGTTCCGGCGTCGAGTCCTGTGTTGGTGGAGCCGCCGTTCGGCGCTCCGGTTCTTGCGATGCCGGGCGTTCCGGCATCGGGTCTTGTGTGGAGGGCAGGCTGGCCGCGTGTGCGCCGTTCGTCGAGAACGGGGCGGTGAGCGGCGCCGCGGCCTCGACGGGCGAGGCCGAAGCGGGTTCCGGCACGATGGGCTCGCTGGCGGGCTGCTCGGCGGCCGAGGGGACCTGCTGCTCTGTTTCGGCTGCCCGCCGCCTGGCGCGCGCGCGTTCGAGGATCGCGGGCAGTCGCGCGAAGTCGTCGAGCAGTACCTGGCGAAGACTGCCCTGGTGGAGGGCGGCCGCCGGGTGGTACATCGGCACGACGAAGCGGTCGTCGACTTCCTTTACGCTCCCGTGAATGCGTGAAATCGCCTGCTGGGGGAACCACTTCGACATCGAGAACCGGCCCAGCGTGACGATGACGAGCGGGTCCACCAGGTCGATCTGGAGGTCGAGGTACTCCGCGCAGGCGTCGATCTCGTTCGGGAGCGGATCCCGGTTCCCGGGCGGCCGGCACTTGAGGACGTTGCAGATATAGACCTGCTCGCGGGTGAGGCCGGCGGCGCCGAGAAGCTCTCCCAGGAACTGGCCGGCGGCGCCGACGAAGGGGCGCCCCTGCTTGTCCTCGTTCATGCCGGGCGCTTCCCCGATGCACATCACCTCGGCGGTCAGCGGGCCTTCGCCCGGAACCGCGTGCGTGCGCGTGGCCGAGAGGGCGCAGAGCGTGCACGTCCGGATGACGTCATGCAGTTCGGCGGCGCGCTCTTCTACGGTGGTGATCACGCGGCATCAGCCGCGACGGCGAGCGCTGCCCGTCGTTCGCTTCGGATGCGCCGTCGCGCCGTCGTCAGCATCTGGAGGCCGATACCGATGAGCAGGATCGCGAAAACCACCTGGAGGGTGCGTCCGCCCATGAAGCTCGCCGCGACGGCCCCGGCCAGCGCTCCCGGGAGTGCCGTGGGTGCAAGCCACTTCGCAGCCTTTGTGTCCACCGTTCCCTGGCGGTAGTGGGTCAGGCCGCCCATCACCGAGGCGATGACGACCACCCACAGCGAGATGCCCTGCGCTTCGTGCTGGCCGACGCCGAGCCCGAGCACCAGCCCCGGCACGAAAATCGAGCCGCCGCCAACCCCGAGCGCGCCGGACATCACACCGCCGACGAGGCCGAGGCCCAGGCCCGCGGCCGGGTCCCCCCATCCTTCGGCCGAGAGCACCGGCGCCACCGAATCCCAGACAAGCAGACGGACGGAAACGGCGATCAGGAAGAGCCCGAATAACTGGCGGAGCTGCATCGCGGGGATTCGCGCCGCCCCTCGTGCGCCGAGGATGGCGCCCAGGACGGCCCCGGCGCCAAGCGCGACCACCAGCGTCGCGCTGACCGGTTCGTGGAATCCGTAGGCGACGGCGGCGACGGCAGCAGCGGAGGTGATGACAACCAGCGAGGTTCCGTGCGCGAGATGCTGCGACATCCGCATCGGGCCGGTCATGAACGGGATCATGATCGAGCCGCCGCCACCCCCGAGCAGACCGCTGACAAACCCGCCCCCGAACCCCGCGGTGGCGGCGATAGCTGGACGATGCGCCGCCTTTCCGCCATCGCTCACGCCGGCGCCTCTTGCCTGGGGCGCTTCGGCTGGACGAGCCAGGCGAAGCCGATGCCCACGACATAGAGCCCCAGCAGCGGTCCCGCGACAAGGCTCTGCGTGAGCGGGTCCGGGGTGGGCGTCACGATGGCGGCGATGACGAAGATGATGACGATGGCATAGCGCCAGAAGCCGAGGAGTTGCTTCGCCCGGACGACACCCAGCCTCGCGATGAGCGCGAGCACCATCGGCAGTTCGAATGAGAGGCCGACCCAGAACACGATCCGGGTGGCGAAGTCGATGTACTGCTTCGCGCCGATGACGGGATTGAAGTTGTCGCCGCCCAGGTCCAGCAGGAAGCCGAGCGAGGCGGGCAGGATGATCCAGTAGGCGAACGCCATCCCGGCGACCAGGAAGAAGATGATTCCGAACAGCCCCGGGAGGAGGAG
>CALMIW010000297.1 GCA_937864275.1 uncultured Dehalococcoidia bacterium | reverse complement strand
TGGGGGGGGGGCCGCCGAGGGGGAGACCTTCAGCCTGGCCGGCCCCGACGGCAAGTACCCCATCGAAGTGCAGGCCGCCGACCCGTGCCACCCGTTCGACGCCCCGGCCGAACTGGACCCTGCGTCTTCCACCGCAGCCGAAGTCTGGGTGGACACCACGCCGCCCGTGATGACCTGCAAGACTCCGCCCTTCGGGCTGACGTTCGACACCGATGACTTCTCCTCGGTCGACTACGACGTCACCGATGGCGTGGACGGCTCGGGGGTCGCCAGCGTCGGATCGACCATCGACGGCTACCTCACGTCCGAAGGCGTGCAGACCATCGCCGATGGGTCGGTGCTGGACATGTACGTCTACCAGCCTGGCCTCCGCACCGTGACGGTGACGTTCGCCGACAACATCGGGAACGCCGCGACGGGGACGTGCCAGTTCACCATCCAGGCCACTCCGGACAGCCTCATCAACGGGCTCATCCGGGCCAAGTCAGAGGGCGACGTGCCCAACCAGGACGTGTACGACGGCCTGATGGACAAGCTCAACCAGGTGAAGAAGCAGCACGACAAGGGCAAGCACTCGGTCGAGTGGAACGCCCTGGGTGCCTTCACCAACCAGCTTGAAGCCCAGCGCGGCAAGGGGATCGACCTCGTCACCGCGAACCGCTTCATCGCCTACGCCGCCGAGATCATCGAAGCGGGCAGGTAGTTCCCCGCACCGTGCGGACCAAAAAAGACAGGCCCGGCGTCACTGCCGGGCCTGTCGCGTTCTCCGGCAAGCGCGGGGCCTACAGACGCGGCAGCGGGATCCCGAGGGCGGCTTCGAGCTCATCGATGGCGCTCAGGGTGTCGTCGACCTTGATGGTGTGCATGCCGAGGGCGCGCGCACCCTTCAGGTTCGCCCCGAGGTCATCCAGGAAGACGGCCTGGTGGGGCTCGATCGAAAGCTGCTCGCAGGCGATCTGGAAGATCTGCGGCTCCGGCTTCCGGTAGCCGACGATGGCCGACTCGACGACGACCTCGAAGAGGCCCGGCAGGTCGATCCCGGACGTGCGCGTCTGAGCCGGTTCATCGCGCGAGACGTTGTTCGTGATGGCGCCAAGCTTCACGCGCCCGCGCAGATGCCGCACCACGCCCACCATCTCCGGGCGTTCTCCGAAGCCCTGGAAGAACCACTCCATGAAGTACTTCCCGGTCGCGGGCGTGTCGCACCCGGCGATGTGGCGGTCGAACTCGCTGGCGAAGCCGTCGCGGGTCAGTTCGCTGCGTTCGAAGCGGGACCAAGGCCCGTCTTCGGGGCCGAAGATGGCGATGCGCGCCTCATCGGCGATGCCGTGTTCGGCGCAGAACTGCTTGATGCGGGTGACGGGCGAGTGGGTGAGCACCCCGCCGATATCGAAGATGGCTGCCTGGTAGTAGGTCACGCCTTCAATCGTACCGGAACGCGGTTGGTGCGAGGAACCGCGGGGCGATAGACCCGCCTGGCACGCGCCTGACTAGCCATTCACGCCGAGTTCGGTGCGGATGAGTTCGCAGATCTCGAAGGTGGGGCCTTCGGCCTGGAGGGTGCTCTGCATCTTGTTGATTGTGACTGCGATGCTGAGGTTCACCTCCGGGTCGGCGAAAGCGATGGAGCCGCCCGCGCCCGGGTGGCCGAAGGCGGTTTCACGGGGTCCGGTGGCGCCGTGCTGGCCCAACATCTTGCCGCCGTTGAAGAACCCGATGCTCTTGCGAAGCGGGATGAACAGCACGCGGTCGGGGCTTTCCACCTGGACGGTGCTCATGAGGGGAATGCGCTCGGGCGAAACGAGGCGGACGCCGCCGACCTGGCCGCCGTCCGCGAGGGGGGAGTACTTCCGGGGGGGGGCGCGAGCCGTAAAGTGCCCGTTCGCCGAGGGGATGCAGGCTTTTCGCACTTCGATGGAGTTGAAGTCCAGGCCGCCGGTGCGCGGCATCGCCTTGAAGAAGTCGTGGTCGGGAGGGAGCAGGTTCAGTGGGTTCTGCGCCGCCTGCTCGGGCGTCGGCTCCGGGGGGTTCTGGAGCCAGGCGAGGCGGTCCTCGACCCCGTCCGGGATGCCGACGTACATCTCGCCTTCGATGCCGAGCGGCCCGGCGATCTCTTCCTGGATGACGTCCTTGATGTGGCGGCCGCTGGCGCCTTGCCCGATGCCGCCGACGACCCAGGCGTAGGGGAGCGCGTGATAGCCGGTCGAGGTGCCGGGCTCGTAGGCGGGCGTGGCGCTGGCGGTGAAGTCCAGGGCGCGGTCCCAATCCAGGGAGACATCGTTCGGGGGCGAGGCGTGGAGTCCCGCCTGGTGGCTCATCGCCTGGGCGACCGTGATCTTCTCTTTGCCGTTCGCCGCGAACTCGGGCCAGTACTTCGCCACCGGGGCGTCGTAATCGATGATCCCGCGGTCGGCGAGGATGTGCAGCGCGGTCGCGGCGACGCCCTTGGTTGTGCTGAAGCTGGGGAAGAGGGTATCCGCCTGGACCGGGCGGGAGTCTTCCGGACCGATCTCGCCCGCCCACGTGTCGACGATGATTTCGCCGTTTCGGTAGGCGCAGACCTGCGTCCCGAGCTGGGTGCCTCTCCGGATCTGGTCGAGCAGCAGTTCGTGGACTCTGGCGTTCAGGGCGGTTTCGGTTGTCGTCATGCAGCAGCACTCCAGAGGAGGGGTTACGTTTAACTCTACGGGATCCGAATCAAGTTCGGCAGCGACGGTTAGCCGGCCTTGAGCTCGCTCCTGACGAGATTGCAGATCTCCTCGGTCGTGCCCTCGCCGGGGAGGGTGAACTGCATCTTGTTCGCGATCACCGCCATGCTCAGGCCGACTTCGGGGTCGCAGAAGGCGTTGGAGCCGCCGGCGCCCGGGTGGCCGAAGGCGGTGGTGCGCCGTCCCATGGCGCTGGCCACGCCGTTCGTCTCGCCGCCGAGAAAAAAGCCGACGCTCTTGCGCTGGGGCGAAAGGAGCACGCGGTCGACCTCTTCCGTCACCAGCCGCTGCATGTGCGGGATGCGGTCGGGTTTCACGAGGCGGATACCGTCGATCGAGCCATCGCCCGCGAGCGCTGCGTACATCTTCGCCAGCGCCCGGGCGGTGAAGTGCCCGTTGCCGGAGGGCAGGCACGCCTTGCGCACGTCCATGCGGTTGAAGTACTGCCACATGTCCTTCGGCATCGCCTTGAACATGTCGGCATCCTCCGGCAGCGGGGCGCCTTCGCCGAGGACGGCGATCTGAAGCGTCGCAAGGCGATCGTCCAGCCCGTCCGGGATGCCGACGAACATCGAATCGGCGACGCCGAGCGGCTCGGCGATCTCCTCGCGGATGACGTCCTTGATGTGGCGGCCCGTGGCCCCCTGGACGATGCCCCCGGCGATCCAGGCGTGGGTCACGGCGTGGTAGCCGGTCGAAGTGCCTGGTTCGTAGGCGGGGATGCCGTCCTCCATGCGCTTGATGCCGGCGTCCCAGTCGGTCAGCCACGCGGGATCGAACGGGCCGGAGGGCATGGCGTGGAGCCCGCCCTGGTGGGTCAGCGCCTGCGCGACCGTGAGCCGTTCCTTCCCGTGGCCGGAAAACGCGGGCCAGTAGCGCGAAACGGGCGCGGCATAGTCGATCAGCCCCCGCTCGGCGAGGATGTGGACCGCCAGAGCCGTGACGCCCTTCGTCACGGAGAAGCTGAGCACGAGCGACTCTGGTGCGATGGGCCGGGAGTCGCCAGGGCCGAGCGCGCCGGACCACGCGTCTACCACGGGCTTGCCATCCCGGTAGACACAGACCTGGACGCCGAGCTGGCGTCCTTCGGAGACCTGGCGATCGATGAGCGCCTGAACCGCCTGGTTCACCGCCGTGTCCGCGAGGCTGTGCGGTTGCGCTGTGGTCATGGGCATGCCCCCTGTGTGGTTTCGCTGCGCATTAGGCCACAGCGGCCGGGCCGGCGCGACCCTCGCTCAGGCGACCGTGAAGCGAAGCATCCCGAGCGGCCCGAAGTCGGCTTCTACCTCGGCGCCGGATGCGACATCGAACGGGTCGATGTACGACCCGCAGATGATCCGGTCGCCCGCACGGAGTGCCTCGCCGTGCTCGGCCAGCAGGTTCGCGACGTGGGCGACGATCTCGGCGAGATCGTCGGGGTAGCGGCCGGGCAGGCCCTTCCGGACTTCGGCGCCGTCCAGGCGCACGAGCGGGAAGCCCGCGGCAACAAGGCCCGCCTCGGCCCCCGGCGGCCGCTCCGGCCCGAAGAGGACGCCGTCGTGGATGATGTCGTTGGCGAGCAGTTCGTCGAGCGGGAACAGGGGCCTGGCGCCGTCCACGAACTCGATGGCGGGCGCGATAGCGGCGATGGCGGAGCGAGTGGCGAGAGCATTCGCCCCGGCGGGCACGTCGGCGCGAACCCGGACGGCGACTTCGGCCTCGATGCGCGGCTTCGAGCCGGGCCGCGGCTGATAGGGCTGGCCATCGAGAAATACGCGGCGGCCATCGAGCCAGCCCACGAGCGTCGCGGCGATGCCCATCCGTTGCTGAGCGGCGGGATCGTTGGTCCCGATCTTCCATCCCCGCCGCGGCATCCCGGCGGCGAGGGCCTCGTGGTAGCCGGCAAGCTGGCGGGCCATGCCGGCGGCAATCAACGGTCGGACGGTTTCGGGTTGGCTCATTTGACCGGGATTTTACGCAGACCGCACCGGTGGCCGGTACTCCGGGGTGCTGGTAGGGCACCAGTCGCCCGACAATGGAAGTGCGAAACAGCGTGGAGGTTTGGGCTGATGAAACTGCGATACCTCGTCGCGCTCGCGGCAGCGGGCGCGCTTGTGTTCGGCGCCTGCGGCAGCGGCGACGATGATGACGACGACACGGGCGGCAACGGCGGCGCCGACGCAACGGCAACCACGACCGGCGACGCCACCCAGACATCCAGTGGCGGGTCGGCGACTGCCGCGCCGGGCAAGACCGCCGAGGCGACGAAGCCGGCAGCGACCGCGGAGACGGCCGACTCGCTCTTCGACCGCCTGGCGGCGGACGCGATCACCAAGACCTACCAGGCGAAGTACGACCTGGAGATCGACATGAACGGCGTGGAACAGAAGGGCACGGCCACCATGGCCAGCAAGCCCCCGAAGTACGCCTCCGTGATGGAATTCTCGCTTGGCGGCGCGAAGTTCGCCTTCACGATCATCAACGACGGCACCACGCCGTACTTCTGCTCCGACTTCGGCGCGGGCGGCTCCTGCTCGAAGGACGAGGAGTTCGGCGGGGCCCAGGGCGTCGACGTGAAGAAGGCGATCGACGAAGCCCGCAAAGGCAAGGACGTGAAGGAAATCGACAAGCGGACCATCGCGGGGCGGAGTGGCCGCTGCTTCGAAGCGACGGACCCGGAAACGAACACCAAGAGCACGTTCTGCCTGGATGAAAAGGACAGCATCCTGCTCTTCTTCCAGGTTGAAGGGGTGAAGATGACCGCGACCGAAGTCAAGACCTCGGTCGACGACAAGCTATTCGAGCTGCCCTACCCGGTGAAGTAAGCGCCACCGGCCGCAAGACAATCGAAAAGAGCTCCGCGGCTGTTCGTTGCGGGGCTCTTTCGCTGCGCGGCTAGAACGATGCCTGGCGGGCCTTCTCGCTGCCCTGGAAGGGCACGGCGTTGCGAGCGGGGCAGCCTTCCAGGTGGTCGTTCACCATCCCGACGCTCTGCATGAAGGCATAGCAGATGGTGGAGCCCACGAACGTGAAGCCGAGCTTCTGGAGGGCGCGAGAGAGCGCATCGGACTCCGGAGTCTTCGCGGGCACGTCGCGCCACGAGGTTGGCGCCGGGCGATCGATCGGCGCGCCGCCAACGAAGGACCAGGCGAAGCGATCGAAGGAACCGTGGTCGTCCTGCACCTGGAGGAAGGCGCGGGCGTTGCGCACCGCGCCGGCCACTTTGAGCCGGTTGCGAACGATGCCGGGGTCTTCCAGCAGGGCCAGGATCTTCCGTTCGTCGTAGCGGGCGACCACTTTCGGGTCCCAGCCATCAAAGGCCGTGCGGAAGTTCTCGCGCTTGTTCAGGATCGTCGACCAGGAGAGCCCGGCCTGGAACCCTTCGAGCATGAGCCGCTCGAACAACTCCTGGTCGTCGTGGCAGGGTACGGCCCACTCGGTGTCGTGGTAGGCGGCCATGAGGGCATCGCCCGGGCCCCAGCAGGTCTCGAACTTCTCGCCGTTCGCCATGTGGAAAGGGTAGCAGCCGGGAGCGCCACGCGGACCGGCAAGCACCTCCGCACGAGGTGAAAGGACGGTGCGGTGGACCCCACTGCTGGCTCCACCGCCGCGTCTAGGCTGGTGGCGAAGGGCGCGCCGAAGCCTATCCGCCGGCTTCGCCATCGCTGTGTCCGCAAACTCCT
>CALMIW010000296.1 GCA_937864275.1 uncultured Dehalococcoidia bacterium | reverse complement strand
CCCGCGAGCCGGCCTGGGTGATGCCCGTGTTCGTCGTGTGGATGCGCCGGCGGAGCGTCACAACCGGCACGGTGCTCACGCGAAAGCCAGCCTCCTGGGCCCGGGCCCACCAATCGATGAACTCCCCGACCTTGATATCCTCGCGGAACTGGCCAACGCGGTCGTAAGCCTCACGCCGAAAGATTCCCGCGCTGGCGATCGGCGCCGCCGTTGGCGCATCGTCCGCGCGCCCTTCACCGAACTGCACCACCTGCCCAAAGACCGCATCGGCCCCGGACTCTTCGGCTTCCGCGAGGAGTGCTGAGAGGCTCCCGGCGGGCCAGACGTCGTCAGCGTCGAGAAACGCGAGGAAGTCGCCGGTTGCCTGCGCAACCCCGGTGTTGCGGGCGGCACCTATGCCCCCGTTTGGACGGCGGAGGAGCGTGACTCCGGGGTAGCCCTCGGCCACGGCGGCCGTGCCGTCGGTAGAGCCGTCGTCTACCACCACAACCTCAAGCGGGGGACGCGTCTGGGCGAGGGCGCTCTCGATGGCTTCGGCGATGAAGCGTTCCGCGTTGTAGGCGGGGATGACCACGGAGACTGATTCAGGCATCGGCGGCTCGCTTCCGTTGTACCGAACCGCGGAGCGCGTTGAGCACGCCCAGGCGTACCTCGTGGGCCATCCCGCTCGCATTCCGATCGTGGATGCGGTGCGTGACCAGGGGCTCGTCCACCATCGCCACGCGCGCCCCGGCATCCCTCGCCCTGGCCAGCCAGTCGGTGTCCTCGCTGTGCGTCATGTCTTCAGCGAATCCCCCAACGAGGTCCCACGTCTCCCGCCGAATGAACCAGTTAGACGGTTGGAAGCCCGGCTCGGACGCCCCATCCCGCGGACCCCGGAACCATCGGGGAACCGGGACGTCGAAACGGTAGGTCTGGCGCGACATGATGATCCCGGCTTCGGGACCGCGCGAGGCCAGTCGAAGCTGCAACAACAACTTCTCGGGTCGCCAGTAGTCGTCCGCATCGAGGAACGCGATGAAGGCCCCCGTGGTAGCCGCCACCCCGACGTTCCTGGCGAAAGAGACGCCTCTCTTTGAAATGCTCTGGACATCGACCCGCGGGAATGCGGCTGCTACGGCGGCCGTGCCGTCGGTAGAGCCATCGTCGACCACGACAATCTCGAGCGGAGGATGCGTCTGAGCGAGAACGCTTTCGATCGCCTCGGCGATGAACCGCTCTGCGTTGTAGGCAGGGATGACCACGGAGACTGATTCAGACATCGAGTTCGCTGCTCCGCTGGCGCTTTCGCTCGACCGACTCGCGCAGGATCGCGAATATGACATTCCGATGACTCTTGATTTGTCCGGTTGCGTTGGCGCCGTGGATCCGGCGCTCGAGCAAGACGCCGGGCGCGGTTACGCCCTGGACGCCAAGGTCCCAGGCACGAGAGAGCCAATGCGTGTCTTCGGCGAGGGCCCTCGCCTCGTCAAAGCCACCAACGAGGTCCAACGTCGATTTTCGGACGAGCCACGAACTCGGCTCGAACGCAGCGGCCGGCTCCCCGTTCCCGGGGTCAATGAACCAGTCGGGGACCTCGCCCTCGAACCGGTGGATGCGATGGCAGGTCACGAGTCCGGCCTCGGGGTCAGCTTCGCCCAGGGCGACCTGTTCCGAGAGCTTCTCGGGGAACCAGCGGTCGTCCGCATCCAGGAAGGCGAGCCACTCGCCGGAGGAGGCGGCTACGGCCAGGTTCCGGGCGCGGGAGACGCCGCCCTTCGCCAGGCGAAGACAGGTCACTCCTGCAAACGACTCGGCCACCGCCGCAGACTCATCTGTGGAACCGTCATCGGCGACGATCACCTCGAAGGGGCGGTAGTCCTGCGCAAACACGGATTCCAGCGCATCGGCGAGGAAATGCCCGCCGTTGTAGACCGGGATGATCACGGACACCAGGGGGTTCATGCGGGGCCGACCGACCTCCCGGCGAGGAACTCACGGACAGTGTCCGCGATCTCGGCCGGTTCCGTCCCCAGTTCCAGCGAGAAACATGGCACGCGCCGGACAAGCCTGCCCATCGCCGCCAGGCCGCCGCGGTCGGCCGAAGCCATCTGGAGCAGCGTGCTGGGAGCGAGGGCTGCAAGGGCGGCAGCAGGGCTCACCGGGACGATGGTCGAGTGTTCACGGCCCGTGATTCGCGGGACCAGCACGGCCGAGAGCGGACGGCTGACGGGGAGCAGGTCGCGGAACGCGGGGTAGAGGATCGCCACGCCTTTTTCCGGCGCGATTCGGTCGCGGTTCACCACAAAAGCGTCCAGTTCCGGGAATCGCGCGAGTTGTGCGTCGTGGAGCTTCGCCGCGGCATAGACCGAGTGGACCCGGGGCGTGTCGCGGAGGTCGAGCAGGCAGTGGTCATCGCCCAGGTACTCAATGCCTGCGAGGAGGCACGAGAGCGCTGTGCTCGACTTGCCGGATCCGCTCGCCCCAACGATCAGGGCGCCGCGGCCCGCCCACGCCACCGCGGCGGAGTGGAGGAAGACCATGCCGCGCTCGGCCATGGCCCAGGCGATGATCGCTCGAAACCCCCCGGCGATGTCGCCGTACGTGAGCGAGGATGCCGCCGGCACCCAGTACGTCGCCTCCTGTGATGGTGAATCGAACACGGTGAGGCCCGGATCCGGACGGAAGTAGGTCCAGCGCCGCGACCCTTCGTCGCTCA
>CALMIW010000295.1 GCA_937864275.1 uncultured Dehalococcoidia bacterium | reverse complement strand
CCGAACTGGTAGCTCTGGAACTCGTACTCGCGCCCGTTGATGATGCGGCGGTCCGGGACCAGGTTCCGCGGGTCGCGCAGGTGATCGAGCGGCACTTCCAGCAGGTACGCGACCTCGTGGTGGCTGAACTGCCACTCGTACGGGTAGCGGTCCAGCCAGCCGACATACGGCGTCACGCGGAAATTCGAGACGGTGACCATGTCGTCGAGCTGCCCGAGCACTTCGACGTGTGTCGGGTGGACGCCGATCTCCTCATGCGTTTCGCGAAGGGCGGTGTGGAGCACCGACTCGTCCTCGGGGTCTGTCGCGCCCCCGGGGAAGCTGATCTGGCCCTTGTGGTCGCGTACCGAGTCCGTGCGCTTCTGGAAGATGATGTGCGGCCCGTTCGGACGTTCGTGGAGAATGAGAAGGACGCCCGCGGGCGGCAGCGGCGGGTCCGGTTCCTGCGGAATTGGCTCGTACCCCGCGAGCAGCCTGCGGATGTCGTCTCTCATTCAGATCCTTGCCTGGAATTGGCGGCGGCGCGTGGACTCGACAAGTTCGGCCCAGATGCGCTCGTTCATCGATTGTGCATCCGGCGAGGGGTTGCTTTCCACTGCCGCGTGCAGGTCGATCAGGCCTCTGCGCAGGCTGTCGTTCTCCGCCTGGAGCGACGAGATGGTGAAGTTGGCAGCGGCAGGGGTCGCAATCGCCGCCTCCCCAGCCGCGCGCGCCCCCCCCGCGAGCGGGAGGCCGGCGCGCAGGATGTCTCTCGTCACGCGATTTTCGGTCACCAGCCGGTCGGCGCCGCGTTCGGCTTCTTCCGCCAGCCAGAACGAGAGCGTCGCGGCAAGGCCGACCGTCTGTTGTCCAAACGGCGACTTGACCTCGGCCATCACGTTCGTCATCAGGTTGATGCCCACGCCCTGCAGCGTGCGCGAAGGGTCTGGTCTCATGACAGCCTCCCGAGGGTGCGAAGCAGCGACTGGTCCTGGCCGTCGATCAGGTTGTAGGCGACGAGCGCCAGGATGAGTTCGTTGCTGCGGCCTTCCTGGAACGAACGCGCGCCCGTGATCCAGATGCCCTGGCACTTCACGTGGCAGAACACCTCCCACCAGAACAACGCCTTCGGGTCCGCTTTCAGTCCGCTCGCCCGCTCCCACAGGGCGATGGCCCGGTCCTTCTCGACGATGCCGCCGGGACGGCCGTCCTTCGCCCACCACCAGGACTCGTTGAACGACCACGCGAGGTCCTCGACCGGGTCGCCGAGGTGCGCCATCTCCCAGTCCACGATGCCGTGGATCGAGCCGTCCTGCTGGTACAGGAAGTTCCCCACCCGGTAGTCGCCGTGGACGACGGTGATGCGCTGAGCCGGCGGCGGGGGGTTCGCCCGCAACCAGCGGATGGCGGCGCGAATCAGCGGCTGCGGGCTGATCTCCTGGGCGTTGATGATCCCTTCCCAGTGGTCGAGTTCCTTGCGCCAGGCGGTATCCACGGTTGGCGCTTCCGCCACCCGCTCCACTTCGCTGCCGCGCCAGTCGAAGGTCGCGATCGCGCCGAGGATGTCGTACATGTTCTCGGCGAGTTGGGCCTGGACGGCGACGTACGGCGGCGCCTGTGTCGCGCGCGTACTCCCCTCGCACCCGAGGATCCTGTCCATGATGAAGAACGGCCCGCCGATGATGCTCGCGTCGGGCTCGAGCCAGCGCATGCGCGGCACCGGCACCTTCGTGTTCCAGAACGCCGAGTAGAAGGCGTATTCGGTCTCCCGGTCCGTTTCGAGGAGGCTGGCCGGCGGGTCTTTGCGGACGACGAACGACTGGGCGTGCTCCTCGCCGTCTCCACCCCAGGTGGCGTCGAACATCCACGTCTCGCGCGAGGCGCCGCCGGGAATGCGCGAGAGGTTCGTGACCCGGACGTTTTCAGCCGGGAGCTTGGCTTCGAGGTACTTCGCGAGAGGGGCTTCCATTGCGGCCGAATCGTGTCGCCCTGTTAACAGCACTGTCAATCGACGCCGTCATATCGCCGCGCAAACAGCGAAGCCGCCCCCAGGCGAGCGGAGAGCGGCTTCACAGCAAGGTTACCGTCGGGACCGCGCTACCGGTTCTCGTAGGCGAGCACGCGCGCGAACGCCGCCGCCGCCCGCTCGAAGCTCTGGAAGACCGGGATGTTCGCTGCATGGAACTTCGGCGTGATCTTCGCGATGTATTCGGCTTCGTGCGCCGGGTGCAGGATGACGATGAACGGTTTCTTGGAGCGCTCCTTGTGCGTCGCGATCTCCTCGATCGTCTTGTCGAGCGTCTCCGGCTTCCCTTTCCACTGGCGGGCGGCAAACATCGCTGAAAGCTCCATCGCCATCGCGTCGACGTTCGGGTCCGCGTCGAGGATGCGCAGGATCCGGTCCAGGGTGTCCATCGAGCCCTGGATGGTGCCCGCCATATCGAGCGGGTTCTGGAAGCTCCCGCCGACGATGTTGAAGAACTCCCCGAGTTCCTTGTAGGTGCCGTCGCTGAACCGCGGAACGCGCAATCCCGCCTTCGAAAACGCGTCGGTGATCGAAACCGACTGGCCGCCGGTCTGCGCGAGCAGGGCCATGCCGTTGCCCGCCGGGCGCTTCGCGTTCAGGAGCAACTTCATCACGTCGATCGTTTCGTCGAGGTTGTTCGTCGTGATGGCGCCGCACTGCTTCATCATGCCGTCCCACACCGCCTGGGGAGCG
>CALMIW010000294.1 GCA_937864275.1 uncultured Dehalococcoidia bacterium | reverse complement strand
CTTCGGGCCACCCGAGGCCGCCCCACCCCCGGCGGGGGCGGGGGCCTCCCGGGATGCCGATGCCTGCGCTCCGGCCGCCAGTCGTGTGCGCTCCGCAGGCGTCGGGGTCCTCAGCGATGGCGATATCGGCCTTTTCACCCGCCTCCTTCATTCCCTTATCGATCGCGTCGAGAGACCCGCGTGCGGCGGCAACTTCGCCGCCGGCGTCGGGGTCTTCGAGGATTCCCGCGTTTTCGCCTTTGACCTCCAACGGCGTGCGCGGGCGGGCAACTTCGCCGCCGGCGTCCGGATCTTCGGCGGCTCCCAGGGCGCGGTCACGCGAGATGACGAGGGGGTTCACGCCGCCCGAATTCAGGTTCGTGTCGCCACCCGCCGTTCTGAAGATCACGCCGCCGGGGTCGAACGGTCCGGATGGCGGTGTGGGGTCCGGCGAATCATCCCCGCCGGGGCTCGGGTCAGACGGGCTGTCAGGACCATCCGGCGCCTTCACCGGGGGCTTGCCGCCACCCACCGGAGGCGGCTGGGTGTTGCCGCCGCCGCCGCCTCCACCGGAAATGTTCGCGGAAACCTCGGGCGCGCCGTCGCTCCCAACCCCGGTTGTCCCCGGATCGGGTTTGCGGAACTCCCGGCCGTCGTCCTGCGGCGTGTCCGAGCCGGGGACGTTACGCGGACCGGTATTGGGAGGCGGCCAGTCGGGGTCCTTTTTCTCGGCACCCTTCTTAAACGCGGCAATGAGCTGGCTCACGATCGACACGGACAGCCTCCTCAGGCAGTAGCTGTGGCTTCAGCTTTTCGGCGAATATCGACGTACAGGCACGATGAAGCATCGATATTCGGCAAGAGTTCGCCGAAATCGGCGAGAGCGACGGTAGCCCGCGTGATTCCACCTTCACCGCCCATGTTGATGAGCGTGATGGGCTGGCTTTCCGGGTACTCGCCCCGAAGCAGCTCGACCAGCGGGCCATAGGCTTCCGCCGAAGCTCCTTCTGGCCGGACCCCGGCGAGTTCGAGCAGAAGCAGGGGCGCGCGCGGGTTGAGCGCCGCCTTCCTGGCCAGCAGGCCACTCGCCGAAATGGTCATGAGGCCGGTCCGTCCGACATCGACGCCGACTTCGGCGACGATGACATCTACCGGCGAGACGCCAGGAAACACCCGCAGGGAAAGCTCGAGCCGGAGTGCCTCGGCGACCAGGAAGCGCGTGATTGCGTTCATCAGCAGCGGGCTGCCCTGCGAAATGAACATCGCCGGCGGATCCTTCTCGGCGCGGGCCAAAACCGCCTGCGCCACCGCCGCGTAGCCTTCGGCGAACGGTCTCCCCGCGAAAAGGTCATCAAGCGGAGTGACCGTGACGCCCTGTCGGACGAGCAGCGCCCGCAACCGTTCCGGCAGGCCGAGCGTCACCACGCGGCCGATGTGCACGGCCATTTGCTGCGCCTCGACAGTGAGTTGGAGCGCGCTCGAAGCTCCGAAACCAGCGAGGACCAACCGTGGACCGTCGGCTTCCGCCATCGCGTATCAGCCTTCCGCGCCAGAGTCCGGGGATACTAGCTTGCGGACTTCCACCTGTCACGGGGTTCGGTGCCTGCGGCGCGGTAGTTTGCCGCGTGCTGGCCGGCGCCAAGCCGGTGCGGCTATCGCGCCGTTCCCGAACCTTCCGGCTCCTCATGTCCGCCAAGCTCCCCAACCGTGAAGACAGCAGCGAGAAGCCCCAGGACGACAGCTCCCACGACGAGCAAAGACCGCTCCTGGCGGAACACGATGGCATACACGCCGATGACGCCAGCCCCGATGGCGCACGCGCCCGCGATCAGAATCGGGACGGCGAGGTAGAGGTTATCCAGGAACTCCTCCGGGTCGTCAGGGCCCAGGTCGGCCGCCACGGCGACAAGGAAGAGCGCCAGGCAGGCCACGCCAGCGCACACCATCCAGAGGGCAAATCGCCCCGGGGCGGACGAGGGAAGAAATGGCCATCGTCGGGGGAGGAGCATCACGGCTCCGATCACCAGCAGGACGGGACCGGCAAACCACGCCAGGAGCGCGACCGGGATGATGATGCCGCGCGGGGCATCCAAGACCAACAGGAAGAGCTGGAAGGCAACAAGCGCAGGGAACGCAAGGATGAGCGCTATCGCCCGGGTTACCTTGGACTTCGGCTC
>CALMIW010000293.1 GCA_937864275.1 uncultured Dehalococcoidia bacterium | reverse complement strand
CCGTGGCTGCTCTGACTGCACTCGCGAAGTCTAGCGATTCCGGACAGCCTTTTGCATCCGCGGATGGTCACCCTGCGGTCATGCCGGCGCCAGTAGCGGCCTGCACCGCGCATGGCCCGGGACACGCGAAAGGCCCCGCGGATGCGAGGCCTTCGGGTTGGTTGCGGAGGTTGGCGCTCAGCCCAGCTTTGCGCGCATCTTCTCAATGATCTCGTCGACCGTCGCGACGCGCCAGCCGGCCCAGGTGTCGCTCTCGCGCTGCCACTGCATGTAGCGATCCCGACCCTTGGCGCGCTCGGCGGCGACTTCTTCTTCGGAGGGCTCGTGGCCAAGGCGTTGGGCGATCGCCGCGGGGCTCATGTCGCCGATGACGTCCCGCGTCACGTGGATCTGCTCGTTGGCCAGCTTCGGCCGCTCGATGAAGTGCGTGATCTCGTTGTGGTCCTTGTCGTAGATGACGAACACCGGGATCGACTCGAACTCGCCGTCCTTCAGGTACTCGGCAATCATGTCCTTGTTCTGGTCGCGCTCGAAGAAGCGCATCTCGATCCCGGCGGCTTCGGCGATCCGCTGGGCGACGCCGGCGCCGCGGTAGACATCTGGGCACCAGTCTTCACCGATGACGACCATGTGATGAGGGCCGTCCGGGCGAGCGGCGAGTTCCTGGAGCGCCTTCTTCTGCTCTTCGGAAACCGTGAGTCCCTTGTAGTTGTCTTCGAAGAGCTCGCGGTTGCGGATTCCGCTGTCCAGGTATTGCTGGAAGGTCTTCCCTTTGGCGAAGCGCTCGAGGGTGATAGCGGATTGGGTAGCCTGGGCCATAAGTGCATCTCCAGCGAGTGAGTTTCAGGTTGCAACACACAGACTACAGGGGCGGGAGAGGCCTCACAAGGACGCGCGCTCGGCCGCCTTCGCCTCGTCCCAGAGCGCATCCAGCGCTGCCAGGTCGAGGTCTCGCAGGTCGAGGTCCCGCGCCGCCGCCAGCCGCTCCACCTGGCCGAAACGAGCGCGGAACTTCGCGTTCGCGCCTCGCAACGCCTGTTCCGCGTCGATCCCGAGGTGGTCGGCGATGTTGACGAGGACGAACACGATGTCGCCGAACTCGTCCAGCCGCTCGGAGTCGCTCGCAGCCCGCGCGAACTCGTCGATCTCCTCGCGCAGCTTCTCGAGCGGGCCGTCCACGTCGGGCCAGTCGAAGCCGACCCGGCGGGCCCTTCCCTGGATCGCCTGGGAAGCGGCCAGCGCGGGCAAGGTCTTCGGTACGCCGTCGAGGATGGATTCGCGCGTCTTCTCCGCCTTCTTCAGCTGCTCCCAGTTCTGGTACACCTGCTCGGCGCTCGAAGCGGTCGCATCGCCGAAGACGTGCGGGTGGCGGCGGATGAGTTTCCGCGCGATATGCTCCACCACGTCGCCGAGGACGAACGTCTCGTTCCGAGCCCCGACCTCCGCGTGCATCAACACCTGCAGCAGCACGTCGCCGAGCTCCTCGGTGAGCGACGCCGGGTCCCCGTTGTCGATCGCCTCCAGCGCCTCGTAGCTCTCTTCCAGCAGGTGCGGCCGCAACGACTCGTGCGTCTGCTCCCGGTCCCAGGGGCAGCCGCCGGGCGCGTGCAGTCGCGCCACTACATGCACCAGCCCGTCCAGCCGCCGGACATCTTCCAGCGGGTCCAGGGCGGGCACGTAGAGCGTGTCCAGGTAGCCGAAGGGCCGGTGGTCCAGTTCCGATAGCGCGACGGCGCGGATAGCCTCGTTCACGCTCCCCAGTGCGCTCAGGACGGTGACTTCCCAGTCCGCCGGGTACGCCTCCAGCAGTTGGAGTTTCAGCGCGGTCACGGTGTCGCGGTCGAACACCTGGTGGATGACCGCCGGGCGTTCCGCGTCGATCCGGAGCGCGGTGGCATCGCAGACCTGGAGGTTCCCCAGGTCGAGCCCGAGGGCGCTCGCTGCGAGATCGACGAAGCTCACCGCCGGGTAGATTTTCACAGTCAGCCCGCGCGCCTTCGCCGTTTCCAACAGGAGCGCGACGGTGCGCTCCGCGAACAGTGGGTGGCCCGGGACGGCGTAGACCATCGGACCGGATTCGGCGAGTGCGAGCACCCGTGCGGCAACGCCCTGGTAGACGTCATCGAACGACTTGCCCCCGCGGTAGAGGTCGTCGCAGTCGGCGGCGCCGGGGGCCAGTTCGCCGGCCGAGGGGTGGTGGCGCGTGCGGAGGAGCACGGGCAGCCCCGATGCCAGCAGTTCCCGGGTCTCGAGGGTCACGTGCCGCGGGTCGCCGGGGCCGAGGCCGACGATGTGGATGGTTGGTTCCGCGGTCACAGGCTCGAGCATAGCAGCGGCCCGCCTATTCGAGGGGGACGATCCCGCGCGCCCTCAGGGCGGCGATATACGTCTCGACATAATGATTGGCGGAGGCTCGCCACGAGTAGTCGCGGCTCATGGCGTTGTTCTGCAGCCGCTGCCAGGCCGCCTGGTCGCGGAAGGCCACCGCGGCCCGTTCGAACGCGGCGACGAACCCGACCGTGCTGAACTCGTCGAAGAGGAACCCCGTGGCCGAATCCGGATTCTCGTCCAGGTCGAGGATGGTGTCGGCGAGCCCGCCCGTGCGCCGGCCGATCGGTATGGCGCCGTAGCGCATCGCGATCAGCTGTCCCAGCCCGCACGGCTCGTAGCGGGAGGGCATAAGGAAGATGTCGCTGCCGGCGTAGATGCGCTGTGCGAGGCGCTCATCGAAGCGCGCCGCCAATCGCACATAACTCCCGTACTCGCCTTCCAGCCTCCCCAGCTCGTCCTTCAGCCAGCGGTCGCCGTCGCCGAGGACGATAAGCTGGGCGCGCGCCGCGATGAGTTCGGGCAGCGCGCCAAGGACGAGGTCGATGCCCTTCTGTTCGGTCAGGCGGGTGACCATGGACAGGATCGGGCCGTCCTACTCCGGCAGGGGGAACTCGGCGGGGCACAGCAGGAGATCCGCTTGGATACCAAAGGCGCGCAACTCGTGCACGGTGTGCTGGGCGGGTTTCGTCTTGATCTCGCCCGCGGCCCGCAGGAACGGCACCAGGGTCAGGTGGGCGAACAGGGTGTGGCGCGGCCCGGCGGTCACCCGCAGCTGGCGGATCGCCTCCAGAAACGGCAGCGACTCGATATCGCCCACGGTGCCGCCGACCACCACCAGGGCGAGGTCCGCCCCGGCGGCGCCGGCCAGGATGCGCCGCTGGATTTCGTCGGTGAGGTGGGGAATCACCTGCACCGTCCGCCCGAGATAGTCGCCGCGCCGTTCGCGACGGATGACCTCGGCATAGACCTGGCCCAGGGTCACGCTCTGCTGGCCGGCGGCCGGAATGCCCAGGAAGCGCTCGGCGTGGCCCAGGTCGCGATCAGTCTCGGCGCCGTCATCAGTGAGGAACACCTCGCCGTGGGGGCGCAAGGCGCGGGAGTCGACGTTGAGATAGGGCGCCAGCTTGACGAGGGTGACGCGCAAGCCCCGGGCCGCCAGCACCGCGCCCAGGGCCGCGGCCGTCACGCCTTTGCCCAGGGACGAGGCCACGCCACTGGTGACAAAGACCAGGCGGGTCATGGCGCCTCCACCCGCGGGGGGCTGGCGGACGGCGCCGGTTGCAGCAAGGAGCCCGTGGGATAAGGCACCTTGCCCGCCGGCACGCAATGCGCCGCGCGGTCCAGGTGCAGGTCCTGGTCATCGAAGAAGATATGCGCCTTGAACGCGGTGAGGATCGCGGTCTTGGCTACGCCGCCGAGAAAAAAG
>CALMIW010000292.1 GCA_937864275.1 uncultured Dehalococcoidia bacterium | reverse complement strand
GGTCGGCCATACATCTACCTCCAGGGAGCCCCGCCAGCGATTGCACGCCCGCCGGAAAGGTTGCGGGCGATTGGAGCACATTCGCGGGCGGGATGGCAAGCGGGAATCTCGCGGCACCTGTTGGAACTGAGCCGCGTTTCAAACCGGGCAGGGCTGTCAGGACGGCGCGTTCGGTTGCGCCGTGCCCGTTCGGGGCCTGTCATCGAGTATGCGGTCGATGGCCGCGCCGGCGCGCTTGATGGCGCCCGGGTCGTCCATCAGCCAGTAGAGGACATCCGCGGTCTCGAGGAAGGCGTTGAGTTCGAAGGCGACCTGGCCCGGGTCGAGGGTGGGGTCCAGGTCTCCGTCCGACTGTGCCTCGGCGACGTTGTCGCGGAGGTAGTCCATCCAGGCGCGGTTGATCTCGATGAGCCGATCCTGGACGGGGCCCTTGCGGGCCCGGAATTCGGCCATGGACGAGACGAAGAAGCACCCGCCGATGAACACCCGGCGTTCGAAGTAGGAGAGGGCGGCGTGGCAGACGGTCCGGAGGCGTTCGAGGGCGCTCGTGGCGCTGGCCGTCGGCCCGAAGACTTCGCGTTCATAGATCGCGTTCGCGGCATCGACGGTGGCGAGTTGGAGCTCGAGCTTCGACTTGAAATGCGCGAAGACGCCGCTCTTGCTGCGGCCGGTCGCTTCGGCGATGCGGGCGATGGAGAGCCCTTCGAGGCCCTCGACCGTCGCAAGCTGAGCGGCCGATTGAAGGATCTCGGCGCGGGCGAGCTGTCCGTCTTCGCGAATGCGGCGGTTGGTGGCGGGTTGGAGCGACATGGGCGTTGACAAGATGGTACGACCGGTCGTACTTTCACTCAAATTGCACGACCGATCGTGCTAACTAGGAGCCCAGGCATGTCCCCATCTCCTTCCGAAACCGGCCAGGTGAGCGGGTCCGCGGCCCAGATCTACGAGTCGTTCTTCGTACCCGCACTGTTCGAAGAGTGGCCTCCGCGCGTCCTGGACGCGGCGGGCGTGCGTGCGGGAGACCGCGTGCTGGATGTCGCCTGCGGCACCGGGGTGCTGGCGCGGGCGGCGGCCGCGCGGAGCGGATCTCCGGCCCGCGTGGCCGGCCTGGACGTCAATGACGACATGCTCGCGGTGGCGCGCAAGGTGGAACCAGCAATCGAGTGGAGGCAGGGGTCCGCGGAAGACCTGCCGTTTGGCGACGAGTCCTTCGACGCCGTGCTGAGCCAGTTCGGGCTGATGTTCTTCGAAGACCGTGGCCGCGCGCTCCGGGAGATGTACCGCGTGCTCGCCCCGGGCCGGCGCCTGGCTGTGGCGGTGTGGGGGCGGCTGGAGGATGCGCCGGGCTACGCTGCCATGGTCGCGCTGGTGGAGGAGCAATTCGGCCGGTCGGTCGCCGGGGGCCTGCGCGCCCCGTTCGCGCTCGGCGATGCGGCGGTGCTGCGCTCGATCTTCGAATCCGCGGGGCTCGTGGTCGACCGCATCGACACCCTCGTCGGGCGAGCCGTGTTCCCGTCCATCCGGGACTGGGTGTTCACCGATATCCGCGGCTGGACCCTCTCCGAGGCGGTGGACGAAGCGGGCCTGGAGCAGCTGACCGAGGCTTCGGAATCGCGGCTGGCGCGCTTCGCCGCGAGCGGGCGGGTGGAGTTCGCCATGCCCGCCCACATCGCGGCGGTGTCGAAACCGTAAGCCGCGGAACGCCGGGTTCGCCTCAGCTGGTGCGCATGTGCAGGAGTTCGCGGACGGAGAGGTCCTTCACTTCGTACACGTGCGTCGCGACGCCATCGACGATGGCGGGGTCGTGGCTGGCACAGATGATCGTGCCGTCGTAGCCCTGCAGGGCCTCGATCAGCTTCCGCCGGGTCGTCTTGTCCAGGTGGTTCGTCGGTTCGTCGAGGAGGAGGACGTTCGTCGGCTGGATGAGGAACTTCGCCAGCGCGACGCGGCTCCGCTCGCCGCCGGAGAGCACGCGTACGGGCTTGAACACGTCGTCGCCGCGGAAGAGGAACTGGCCCAGCACGGTCCGGAGCTTCACATCCGGCGCTCCGCCCGCGACCGAGCGCACCTCTTCGATGACGGTGCGGTCGTAATCCAGGGCTTCGTCCTGGTGCTGGTCGTAGTAGCCGGGCCGGGCGCGTTCGGCCCATTCGATCGACCCCTCGGTGGGGGCGATGAGCCCGGCGGCGATGCGGAGGAGCGTGCTCTTGCCGCTGCCGTTCGGCCCGACGAAGACAACCTTCTGTCCGCGTTCGATGTGCATGTTCACGTCGACGAGGACGACGTGGTCGCCGTAGGCGTGGCCCACGTGTTTCACCATGAGGACGTCGCGCTCCGTGCGGCCGTGAGAGGTGAGGACGAAGTTGACTTCGGCGTCCTTCTTGGTGCGCTCGATGCGTTCGACCTTCGCGATCATTTTCTCGCGCGATTGCACCTGCGTGGTCTTGGTGGCCTTGGCCCGGAAGCGCTCGATGAACCGTTCCTGCTTGCCGAGTTCGCGCTCCTGGCGGGCGGCCGCCTGGTCCTGGGCTTGGAGCTTCGCGGCCTTCTGCTTCTGGTAGTCGGAGTAGTTGCCGGCGTAGGCATCCACTTTGCCTTCGCGCAGGTCGAAGATGCGGGTGGCTACCTTATCGAGGAAGGCGCCGTCGTGGGTGACGATGAGGAGGGCGGCGTCCCAGTCCTGGAGCTCTTCGGCGAGCCAGTCCCGGGTCTTGGCGTCGAGGTGGTTCGTGGGTTCGTCCAGGATGGCGTTTTCGGGCCGGCGGACGAGCACCTTGGCGAGGGCGATACGCATCTGCCAGCCGCCGGAGAAGTCGCCGCAGCGCTTGTCACGGTCGGTCGGCTTGAAGCCGAGGCCGTCGATGACGCGGCCGATGCGCGCCTCGATGCGGTAGCCATCCATGGCGTCGAACTGATCGAACAGTTGCGCCTGCTTTTCGATGAGGGCATCGAGGTTGCCTTCGCCGCGCTCGATCTTCGCCGAGATGTCCTCGAGTTCGAGTTCGACGGCGCGCGCCTCGGGGAATGCCTCCCAGAGTTCCTGGACGAGGGTGTGCTCATCCGTCAGGCCGGCTTCCTGCCGAAGGTAGCCGAGCGAGGTGCCGCGGTAGCCTGCCGCGCCCGAATCCGCTTTGTGTTCGCCGGCGATGAGCCGCAGGATCGTGGACTTCCCGCCCCCGTTGGGGCCGACGAGGCCGGCGTGTTCGCCATCGCCGACGATGAGATTCAGGTCCCGGATGACATCGACAGGACCAAACGACTTGGTGACGTTTTCCGCGTACAACATGAAAAAAAGCAGCTACTTCCCAGCGTGGCCTCGGCTCAACGCGCGAGGGAGACGAATCCAAGGTAACAGAGCGTCGCGGCACACGACGGCCCGGCGAGGCCCGGAGCCCTCGCGGCCAACGCGCTGCCTGGCCGGCTCACACCGGCCGGGTTCTCTCGGTCCGTTCGTGGGAGAGCTGGTTGCTCATAGATCGAGCGTAACAGATGGGGCGGCCGAAGGTGAATCCGGCCGCCCCGATCCGATGGCGGCGGTGCCGCTACCGGTGCTTCGCGATGAAGGCAAGGACGCGCTCCCAGGCGTCCTGCGAGGCCTCCTTGTGCTCTTCGAAAGACCGGTCGAAGAAGCTGTGTGGTGCGCCCTCATAGGTCTTGAACTCGTTCGGCACGCCCGCCGCGTCGAGCGCCGCTTTGAACGCGTCGGTGTCTTTCTGGGTGATCATCTGGTCCAGGCCGGCCTGTAGCCCGAGGATCG
>CALMIW010000291.1 GCA_937864275.1 uncultured Dehalococcoidia bacterium | reverse complement strand
AGGTATGCCTCGGTTGGTCTTCGGCGCCAGCCCTGGTAACGGACCCAGAGCACGGCGCTCGCCAGGATGCCGCCCAGCTCGGCAAGGAAGTACACGTTCGCCAGGGCCAGGCAGCGGACGAGGACGAGCTCGCGCCCCGTTGCCAATCCGGCGATCAGCAGGACGGGCAACAGGGCGGGAGTGATGGCGAACAGGAGGAGCGCCGCGGCGGAGTAGCCGGGGATGGTGACTGAGCGGCGGAGCCAGGCGCGGCCGAAGGACTCATGCCGCCACGGCTCCGCCACGCTCATGCGGGCTTGAGCCCGGGAAGGAGAACGTTGGCGCTGGTGACGGCGGCCCCGGCCGGGTCCATCTTGCCCCAGAGCTTTTCGAGCACCTCGGTGCGGTAGGCGAAGATGCCTTCGACACGGCGCTTCACCATCTTCGCGCCGGCCAGGTCGCCGACGATTCCGAAGGGGAGCGCGTAGTGCACGATGTCCCGCATCTCGGTGCCTCCAGGTATGGCCTTGAAGTGGTGCTGATGATGCCAGAACCGGTACGGCCCCGCGCGCTGCTCATCGACAAACATCGCCCGGTCCACCACGTGCGTGATCTCCGTGACCCAGAGGACCCGGACACCGGCCACGGGGGCGACATCATAGGTGACGATGAGTCCCGGGTGCATTTCCGGCGGCAACTCCGAGGTTGGCTTGAGATTCAGCCATGGCGGAGTGATCTTTGCGAGGTTGCGCGGGTCCGAAAAGAAGGCCCACGCCTCATCGAGCGGGATAGGCAGGACTTGCCGGGAGGTGAGGCGGTGGAGGCGCATCGTCAGCTTCCTTTCAGGACGGCGTTGAGCGCCGACGAGATGTCCGTGTAGCGGAAGGTGAACCCGTCGTCGAGCAGCCGCTTCGGGAGGACGCGCTGCCCCGAGAGCAGGAGTTCGTCGGCCGAGCCGCCGATCACGAGGCGCAGGGCGAACGGCGGGACGGGGAACGGGGTCGGCCGCTTAAGCACCTTGCCGAGAGCCTTCGTGAGTGTGCTGTTCGTGACCGGCTCGGGCGCCGTGACGTTGTACACGCCCGACATCTCGGAGGTCAGGCTCCGCATAATGGCCGAAATCACATCCTCGAGGACAACCCACGAGAACCACTGGCGGCCGCTGCCCAGCCGGCCGCCGGCACCGAACTTGAACGGCAGGAGCATCTGCGGAAGCGCCCCGCCGTCCTTATCGAGAATTACTCCGAAGCGCAGGACGACGGTGCGCGCGCCCGCCTGTTGAGCCTTCAGCAGTTCGGCCTCCCACTCCTGGACGAGGTCCGAGAGGAAGCCGGTGCCCTTGGAGCTCGACTCGTTGAGGGCTTCGTCCGCCCGGTCGCCGTAGAACCCGACCGCGGATGCCGCGATAAACGCCGGCGGGGTCGCCATCTTCGCGATCTCGGAAACGATCAGCTTCGTCGAGTCGATTCGGCTCGAGCGGAGCTCCGCCTTCCGCTTCGCGGACCAGCGCTTCGTGCCGATGGACTCTCCGGCGAGGTGCACGATGGCGTCCACGCCGTCCAGCCCTCCGGGCTTTATCCAGCCCGTCGCCGGGTCCCAATCGGCGTCTGCGCCGCGCCGCAGCGCCACAGCCTGGTGGCCTTCCGCCGTAAGCCGGGCAGCAAGCGCCTTGCCGACGAGCCCGGAGGCTCCCGTAATCGCGACACGCATTGTGGTCACTCCTTCCACGGGGCGTTGTGCCTGATCGACCGTAACAGTCTGCATTTCGTTTCTCCTGTCAGCCGGGTTACCTGGTGCGGCCTCACCAATCTCTGGACAAACTCTGGACGAATCCCCAGTCGTTGTCAAGAGTTTGCCAACTGTTTGTCGAAGGTGTAGCGTAGCAATGTGCTCATCAGGATCGGTGCTCTCAGCGAAACAACCGGCGTCTCCGAGGACGTCCTCCGCTCGTGGGAGCGGCGCTACGGCCTCCTCGCGCCTCAGCGCACGGCCGGCGGTTTCCGCCTCTACAGCGACGACGACGTTCGCCGCGTGCGGACGATGGTCTCCCTTCTTTCGAGCGGACTCTCCGCAGGCGAGGCAGCCCGGCATGTGCTCGAGACGAGTGCCGGCGGCGCGGCGGCACCCGGGGGTCCCGCCCCGGCGCCGGTGGTGGATGACCTCCGCGCCCGCCTCCACGACGCCTTCCGCGGCTTGGACGACGACGCCCTCGAAGCCGCCATCGACGCCGTGCGCGGCGCGCTCGACCTCGACGCCGCGATCCGCGACGTCTTCATCCCGGCGCTGCGCGAACTCGGCGAAGGCTGGGCCACGGGCACCGTCTCAGTCGCCCAGGAGCACTTTGCCGTGAACGTCCTGCGGGCGCGGATGATGGGGCTCGCCCGCGGCTGGGACCAGGGGTTTGGCCCCCGCGCCCTGCTCGCCTGCCCTCCCGAAGAACATCACGACGCCTCTCTCGTGCTCTTCGGGTTGGCGCTCCGGCGCCGGGGCTGGCGCATCACCTTCCTCGGGGCGAACACCCCCCTCGAGGACGTCCTCTCCACGCGCGAGCGTTTCACCCCGGAACTCACCGTCCTCTACGCCTCCGACTGGGCGCAGCACGCCGACACCCTGTCGCACTTGAAACAGCACGCCGGCCCCTCCACCGCCCTCGGCGGTTCGACCGCCGGCCCCGCCGCCGAATCGACCGGGGGGCGATGGCTGGCGGGCGACCCCGTCACCGCGGCCGACCAGGCCACCCGCGAATTCACCGCTGCGAAGCGCAGTTCGAACGAACGAGCCGCCCTGAACGGGGCTGGCCACTAGCCAACCGGAGCGACGCACTGCCGGCAGCGCCGACCGCCGGTGCCACAGGACCGCAGGAGGCCCAAATGCTCGAACTACTGGCTCTCTCGGCCGCCGGGATCGTGGCGCTGATGCTCGCGACCTGGCTGATCAGCCTCGTCCTTCGCGACGCCAGCATCGTCGACATCGTCTGGGGCCTCGGCTTCGCCGTGGTCGCCCTCATCGGGCTCCTCTTCGGGGATGGATACGGCCCGAGGAAGGTCCTCGTCACCGGGATGACGGCGGCATGGGGCCTCCGCCTGGCGATCTACCTCTTTATCCGGAACGCCGGCAAAGGCGAGGACTTCCGCTACCAGAGGATGCGCGCCCACTACGGCTCGCGCTTCGGGCTGATCAGCCTCTTCACCGTCTTCGGCCTGCAGGGCCTTCTAATGTTCGTCGTGTCGCTCCCCGTCCAGGCCGCCCAGGCCGCCGGCCCGGACCACCTGACCTGGCTCGACGCCGCGGGTGCGGCAGTCTGGCTCACCGGCCTCCTGTTCGAAAGCGTCGGCGACTGGCAGCTGGCCCGCTTCAAGGCAGACCCCGCGAACGCGGGCAAGGTGATGGACCGCGGGCTCTGGGCCTGGACCCGCCACCCCAACTACTTCGGCGACAGCCTCGTCTGGTGGGGCATCTTCCTGGTCGCGGCGAGCCAGCCGGCCCACCTCTGGGTCATCGTCGGGCCGATCGTGATGACCTTCCTCCTCGTCCGCGTCTCCGGCGTCGCGCTCCTCGAACGCTCGCTGGTGAAGCGACGGCCCGGCTACGACGAGTACATCGCGCGCACCAGCGCGTTCATCCCCCGGCCGCCGCGCAAGGCTGCCGGCCAGTCCACCGCCGCACGCCAGCACTAGCCGCTCACGAGGGCTCCCAATGACGAACGCTTCGACCGCCGTGGTCTGGTTCCGGCGCGACCTTCGCCTGCACGACCACGAGGCGCTGACTGCCGCCGCCGCCAACTCGAACCAACTGGTCTGCCTCTACGTGCTCGATGACCGGCTCCTCTCGGGGAGGAACGGCTCCGCCAACCGGGCGTGGTTCCTGAAGGAATCGCTCATGGAGCTCGGCGAAGCGCTGGCGGCGCGCGGTGGCGAACTCCTGGTCGCCCGGGGACTGCCGGAGCAGGTCGTCCCGGCTGTGGCGAAGGCCGCCGGCGCCTCGTCCGTCTTCGTCAGCCGGGACTACAGCCCGTTCGGGTCGCAACGCGACCGCCGCGTCGCACGGATGCTCGGGGAAGGGGGCATCGCCTTCCTGGAATCGCCGGGCGTGCTGGCCGTGGAGCCGGAACTGGTGGTCCACCCGAACGGGGGCGCCTTCTCCGTGTTCGGCGCGTTCTACCGGAGGTGGACGGCCGCCCCGCGGCGACCGGTCCTCGCCGCCCCGGTCCGGATCCCCGGGCCGGATGGCCTGCTGTTCGGCTCCCAACTCGGGTTATGGCAGCCGGAGCGCCCGTCGGCGGCCCTGCTGCCCGGTGGCGAAACTGCCGCCCGCGGACGCCTCGACTCGTGGATAGCCAGCGGGCTCGACACCTACGCGGGCAACCGTGACCGCCTCGACCTGGGCGGCACGTCGCGGTTGAGCCAGGACCTCCGCTGGGGGCTGCTCTCCCCGAACGAAGTCCTCGCCCGGACGGAGGACCCGGAAGACCCGAAGTTCGCGCAGGAAGTCGCCTGGCGCGAGTTCTACATCCACCTTGCCTGGCGGCAGCCCAGGGTCCTGCGCGAGCCCTTCCGGCACGACTTCGCGCGGCTCCCATGGCAGGCAGACGGCGCCCTGCTGGCCGCATGGGAGTCCGGCCAGACGGGCTTCCCCGTGGTCGATGCCGCGATGCGCCAGCTCGTCGCCACCGGCTGGATGCACAACCGGGCGCGGATGATCGTCGCCTCGTTTCTGACGAAGAACCTGTTTATCGACTACCGCGCCGGCGAGCGGTTCTTCATGCGCCACCTGCTCGATGGAGATGTCGCCGTGAACAACGGCGGCTGGCAGTGGGCCAGCTCGACCGGCACCGACGCCCAACCGTACTTCCGCGTCTTCAACCCCGTCCTCCAGGGCGACCGCTTCGACCCCGAAGGCGTGTACGTGCGCCGCTGGCTACCCGAACTTGGCGGGGTGCCGCTGCGCTACCTCCACAGGCCGTGGACGATGCCGGAAACGGTCCAACGTGCCGCCGGCTGCGTCATCGGCCGCGACTACCCCGGACCGATCGTCAGTCCGGACGGCGCGGTCCAACGTGCTCGCGCATTCTTCGCCGCGGCCGGCGAGCCGGCAGGCATCCGCTAGACGGTCACTCGTCGGCGTCATCGCCACCGTCGCCTTCGTCCGTTGAGACTTCTCCCGCGGCGGGAGCGGTCCCGAAGAGCGACGGAAGCCGCGAAAGCTGCTCGACTTCCTCCGGCTCCAGGCTCGAGACGTGGTCGGCGAGTTCCCTGTCCGAGGGTTCGCCGTCTCCGCCGAACAGTGTGTCCTTCACGCGGTCGATGATGCGCTCGAGCAGGTTGGGGTCGTCCGTCTCTTCCTTCGGCGCTTCGGCCGGCCGCGATGGCCCGGCGACGGCCGCGCGCAATGCGCCCACAAGCCCCGCGACTTCCGGCGAGAGCTCCGCTTCGGTTTCTGCAGGAGCCTCGGCGTACGCCGCCTGGGTGCCGGGATACTCCAAAGGTGCGGTGCCAGAAGTCCCGGTGATAGTCGGGCCGTTGTCGGGTGAATACGGGATGGCGTGTTCGCTGCTTACGGGTGGCGTCTCGCCGGCACGAGTTACAACCACGCCCGAGCCGGCGGGATCCTCGGTGGCGGGGGCGGGCGCCGCGGCGGTCTCGAACACGTCAATCGTCCTGGCATCCGGCGGGGCCGGCGGGGGTTCGGCAGCCCGCGCCGCCGGCTGCTCCGGGATCGATGGCTGGAGCACCACTTGCGGGGGCGCACCGGTCCCCTCGCCGGGATACCCCTTGAGCGGCTCGCCGTGGCCCGCCGGCGGCTCGAGGTCGTCGATGTTGTCGCCAACGGGCTCGTAATCGGGGACGCCGCCGTGGCGCCCTTCGCGGATGACCGGGTCCACGACGATCCCGATGCCGGGCTGTCCGTAACCCGGGCTGCCGCGGTGTTCGCTTGGCGGAGGTTCCTCGTCGTCGTCGCAGTCCGCGTCGACGCGCGTGCCCTCCGGCGGGGCGTGCCCGATGTCGTCGCCGACGGGCTCGTGGACGCCCCGGTTCCGCGGTTCGTCGTTGTGGCCGGTCGCGTACTCCTCCACGGGTACGACCCGGGGGTTGTTGCCGGAGCCGACTGAGTGCTCGTACTCGTCGACCGGCACCGCCTCGCCGTTCGCGCCCTGCTCCGGGCCTCCGTTGTGCGGCCCGTCGTCATGGGCGCCGCCGTCCGTCCCGTTTCCGGGTCCGGCGAGGTCCACCGGGTTGCGGTCGATCTGGCCGTCGTTGTCCCGGTCGTTGATCCGGGTGAAGTCATCGAGGTTCACCCGCCCTTCGGCGCCGGGCAGGGGATTGCCCTCGTCGTCGTAGCCCGGCCGGGTGCCGCCGTTCGCCTCGCCGTTCGTGTTCGGGGCTTCGCCGGGGTAGTTCGCACGGATCGGCTCGCCCTGGGTCGCACAGAGCGGACTTCGCCCAGCGGCGCCTGCTGATTGCCCGGTTCGTATGCCTTGCGGGCCCCTCCATTGGGGGCCGGTTCGTTGGAAGGCTCTTTCGGTTGCATGAGTGGTCATCCTCAGAGTCCGGTAGCCCCGGGGAGGCGAAGCTGCCCCGCGGTCGTCACGCGGAAATCGCGCGAAGTGTGCCAATCCGGGCCTGCGATAGCAATGTGAAAAGGGGCACATTTTGTACCTCATCCCGCATGGCGACGGACACTGAAGCCCCAAGCCTGTATCTTCCCTCGTGCTCAAACGCACAGGGAGTTCGTTCGATTGGCCTCGGCACTGGCGGATCTCCGCGTCATCGACATCTCGACCTCGGCGAGCGGCGCCTGGTGTTCGCGAATGCTCGCGGGGTTCGGTGCCGATGTCGTGATGCTCGAACCCCCGGCGGGCCACCCGATGCGCCGCGAAGCGCCCTTCGATGCCGCCGGCGAGAGCATCCCCGGCGCCTACTTCCTCGCGGGAAAGCGCAGCGCCGTGTTCGACCCCGCCGCGAAAGACGCCGCCGCCCGGCTGCTCGCCCTCACCGCCCGCGCCGATGTGGTCA
>CALMIW010000290.1 GCA_937864275.1 uncultured Dehalococcoidia bacterium | reverse complement strand
CTCGTCCGGGTCGGCCGAGGGCATGCAGCGCATTCCCGGCTTCCTCGCGGGAGGCGTGCGAGTGGAGCACCGCGATCTCGCCGGGGACGTCCGCGCCGGCCTCGCCTCCGCCGGTCTTGTCGAAACGGAAGCAGGCCAGTCCGTTGCCGGCGTTTTCCCGGGCTGCCTCCACCCAGGCCCGTGTGGGACCCCATGAGGGCTCGTTGGCGGTGGACTGGAACACGACGCCGCCACGTGTGGGCTCGCCCCGGACCCGGGTTGTCACCAGCGGAAGCCCGGACGGGGTGAGGGTCGACAGTTCCTCCTCGATCACCGAACCGTCCGGTCGATGACCCACGACCGCCGTCAGGCGGATGTCGGGGACGAAGTCCGAATACGAATCGGCGGGGAGATGAGGCAGGTCGGTGCGGTCAGCGAGGGCGGAGAGGTGGTTGACGAGGAGGTCGATGTCAGGCTCGGGCACGTGGTGGATGAAGGCCAGCGGTGCGACGAACAGCTCACTCTGGGCGAGCTTCACCGTCCGGGTGTCGGGACCTGTGAGCTGCTCGAGTGTCGGGGTGGACAGGTCGCCGGTCCGTGCGGCGAGGAGGTCTACCCCGACTTCCGTAGGCCAGGCGGCGGACTTGATTTGTTTGGCTGTGGCTACAGAGAAGTGGCCGCCGGGGACGGACACCCCGGGGTCGGTCGGGTCCTCGCCCACGATCAGGCGGTACTTGGCAGTCTGCTCCCGGAGAAATCGACGGCCCGTCAGCGGTGGGTCCCACAGTGCGAGGGACGTCTCAGTCACGGCGCCGGAGGCGATCGCCGATGCGGCGATGAGTGCGCCCGCCCGAATGCCGAGCACGATGACGTGCGACGCCCCCTGGTTCCGGAGGAACTCTACGGCTGTCGCGAGGCCGTCACGCCATTCGTCCCACGCGGTGTCCGACAGCTGGTCCCCGGTCGACGAGCCCGTCCCCGGATGGTCGTACCGCAAGGTGGCGAATCCCTCGCGGGCGAGCCGGCCCGTGAGCGCGCGTGCACCGCGGTACGTGGTGATCTGCTCGATGCCGAGGGAGGCAACCACCACGACACCGGCTCGGATACGACGATCGGTGGGGTACTCGAGGACCCCGAACAGGGAGGCATCGCCCGGGCCGAACCAGGTGGCCTGCGATGTGGACGCACCCGTCACGGGAACAGGGTCTCCCGCACAGTAGCCGGCCACTGTGCCGGGTCTGTGCCGTGAACCGACAGGAGGGCAAGGGTGATCCGCTCCAAACCGAAGCCGACACACGCGCTGTGCGCGGTTGACCCGTCCGGCAGGGTCAGGGAGAAGTTCCGCCCGAAGTGGTCCTCCGCGAGATTGCACGAGGCGATCGCGTCGGCGGGATGGTCGTCCCCGTAGACATGCACGACGAGCTCGGTCTTGAGGTTGTTCGAGAGCTGTTCGTTGGCCAGGAGCTTGCCCGCACGTCCGAAGAACGGATCGTTGGCGGCGACGGCCTCCACTTCGAGCCCCAGACCGGACAGCAGGCCTTGGGCCCGCCCGACCCAGGCTGTCCGGAACTCTGCAGCCTCCGAGGGGGTGCCGATCCGCACGAACTCGTGCATCCGGAACGCCTGCATGCGCATCGGGTCCGGCGACGGTTCGTGGCGGAAGCAGTATCCGTTCACCTCGGCCGCGATTCCGCCCTCGGGAAGCTGCTGTGGGATCGCCCCGTAGAGCGGGTGGCACGCAGAGGAGACCATGACGGTGTCGCCCGGGGTCAGGTGGTGATCCCAGGATTCGTCGGCTGCCCGCTGGGCCAACAGTGCCCGGTGATCCGAGCTCGACCCGGTGAACGTGTGGACGAGCCCGGTGAGATCCGGGAAGGACTCGATGTAGTCGGTCTTGTCGTACACGTCGCGAGGGAACACCGGGGGAAATCGATACAGTCGGTATCCACTCCCCGCCGGAGTCAGGTCGCTGGCAGCGTGTCCATCTCGAGTGATCAGGTGATCCACCGCGTCGAGGATGCGCTCAAACTCGGCACCGCGGGCGTAGAGGCCGTCCAGTCCGGTGTCGAAGAGCAGCCCGGCCTCGACGAGTTCCCGCCTGAACTGATCGTGAAGGGTGTCGATCGAGGTCATGAACGCGCAATCCACCTCTCGTGTCCGGGCTGAGGCCACCCACGAACCGTTCGTGCGATGCCGGGAGGGTCGTGGACTCACCCGTATGCCCGCAGGGGATGCTACCCAACTGGTGATCATCGTCTCGGTCCTGCGAGTTAGCCGATATGGTTTTGGTCACAAGGTCCGGTGTTGGCAGCCGGTTTCTGAGTGGGATTCGCTGTAGCAATTGCGCGTGCGTGCCGACGAAATGCGCTGTAGGCAAGGGATTGTCGGCGAAAATCCGATCGCCCGGCAGCACCTCGCGGCGCAGTCGTGGTTCCCGGCGCAGAGCCCGATGAGCGCGGTGTGAGTCTTCTTACTCTTACTGGCGGGTAACAAAACCGTCCACATGCACTATTACTAAACAGTGTCGACGGGCCAAAGGGGAGGGCATGAACGATCTGCAGGAAGCCGAGGACCGGGTCCGGGGGGCTCTTGATACCGTTCTGGCCGGGAAAGTTGATGTCAGCGGACTTAGCGCGTCCGACAATCTCTTCGATGCGGGAATGACGTCCCATCAAACCGTGCAGGTGATGCTCGAACTTGAAGACGAGTTTGACGTCGAGTTCCCTGACGATCGTCTAAATAAGGCCACCTTTTCCAGTATCGGGTCGATGGTCGAAGCCCTGAAGGACCTCGCATGAGCGTTCCCGCCCCTACCCGTGCCCTGGCTGACTCCCGTGAGGACGCAGACACGCGAGTAGGCGCTCCTGATCGAGCAACCGACTCCGCACCACTACGCGACTCCACATGGGGTGTCGATGCCACGGCCGACCAAGCGCGGGCGACCGTCACGCATCGCTCACCGTGGGTTCGTCGGATTCGGTTCCTGCTCGTCACCCCGCGCTACCGCTTCGACGTGTGGCACCGACTCGCGGACGCGATCGCCATCGTCGTCATCGCCTTGCTGTTTCTTCCGGAGCGGCCGTGGTTGACCGCGTCGGCGCTGATCGTCGCGATCATGTTCTCGCCCACGCTCTACAGACATCGCCTTACCGTCTCCGTCCTCGACGATCTGCCCCGGGTCGTGGTGGTTGGTACGGTCCTGTCCGTGTTCGGCGCGGTCGTCTCGAACGCCGGGATGAACCTGTTCAGCCTCATGTACTTCACGGCAGTGGTGGTGACGACCCTCGTCATCACGCGCATGGTCGTGGCGCCACTGTTGCGGTGGAGTCGGCGGCGCTACAGAGCATTCCGCCATCGCACCATCATTGTCGGAACCGGTTCCACCTCGCTGGACCTGGCCCGCACGCTCCGGGAACGTCCTGACTTCGGTCTTTCTCCGATCGCACTTGTCGACGCTGACCGGACTGCTTCCGCCAGGCGCACGGCCTTCGAGATGGGTATTCCGCTCGAGAACCCGAGCGCCGGTCTGGTCGAGGTGATCCGTCGCCATCGCGTACGCACCGTCATCATCGGCTTCGGTGCCTATGACGATCGCGAACTGCTGAAGATGCTGACCGAGTGCGACCACGAGGACGCGGAGGTGTTCATCGTCCCGCGGCTGTTCGACTACCTGAATGTCGAGGGCCGGATGGATCGCATCAACGCGCTCCCACTGATCCGCGTAAAGCGGTCGGCTCACCGCTCGGTGTGGTCGAAGTTCAAGCGGCCCATGGACGTACTGCTGAGTGGCCTGGCACTTGTCCTGCTCTCACCGCTGTTCCTGGCCATTGCTCTCGCAGTCAAGCTCGATGACCGGACTGCTCCCGTCCTGTTCCGACAGATCCGTATCGGAGAGGGCGGACGCGAGTTCGAGCTGCTGAAGTTCCGGTCAATGCGTCCCGCGGACGAGAACGAGTCCCAGACCCGTTGGAACATCGCTGGTGACCCGCGAATCTCGCCGCTCGGTGCGTTCCTCCGTAAGTCGTCCCTGGATGAGATCCCCCAGATCTATAACGTCTTCCGCGGCGACATGGCCCTGGTGGGACCGCGCCCGGAGCGGCCGCACTTCGTCGAACGCTTCAGTGGCGAGTACCGCGGCTACGCCGCTCGGCACCGGGTTCCGGTGGGACTCACGGGATGGGCGGCGATCAACGGCCTCCGCGGTGACACGAGCATCGCCGATCGGGTGATGTTCGACAATTTCTACATCGAGAACTGGTCGCCCTGGATGGATATCCGGTCGATCCTGCTGACATTGCTGGTCGTGATCAAGGGCACTGGTAAGTGACCGGACGCGGCCGGACCGTGGTGTGGGGCGCCCTGGCGCTCCGGCCGGGCGGGAGCGGAGTCCAGACCTACCAGCGCGAGCTCATCCACGCCACCTCCGCTCTGCATACCGGACGGCGGTTCGCCGCGGTCGTGCAGGCCGATGCGGTGGATGAGCTCCCCGGTGCGGTTGCCGCGATCCGGAGACCGGTCAGCAGTGGGGCGGCGCGTGCGTTGCACGGGCTGCGAGCTGTCACCGGCGCCGATGTCTTTCATTCCCTCGATGTTGACCTACCGCTCGGTCAGCGCGGCGCCACGGTGAGCACAGTGCACGACATGTCGGTCTTCGACACCCCCTGGGCATTCGGGGCGGTACGGGCCGGGGGCGAGCGGGCGCTGCTTCGTCGATCGATCCGGCGCGCGGACGCGGTGATCGCGGTGTCACAGTTCACTGCGGAGCGAGTGCTGGCGTTGACGGGCCGACACGCCACGGTCACGCCTCTGGCGCCGGCGGGATGGGTGCGGGTCCCCGAGGACCACGAGGTCGACGCGGTGCGGGCGAAGTACGGTCTCCCCGAGAGGGTCATCCTGCAGCTCGGCACCCTCGAACCGAGAAAGAATCCGCACGTGGTGGCCGAGGCGGCCCGGGAGCTCGGAATTCCGATGGTCCTCGGTGGCGCCGGAACCGATGGACCCGACCGGCCGTCGGGCTCGATCGGGCTCGGGTACGTCGACGGGGTTGACGTCCCCGCTCTGTATCGCGCGGCCCCCGTCGTGGCATACGCCCCCCGCTACGGGGGTTTTGGACTACCGCCACTCGAGGCTATGGCGTGTGGTGCTGTGGTGGCCGCCAGCGCAGTCGGAGGGATCCCTGAGTCTGTCGGCAACGGCGCGGTCGTGGTGCCCCGTGACACAGTGGAGAACTGGACATCGGTGCTCCGGGAACTGGTCGAGGACTCAGGCCGGCGATCCGAGCTTCGCCGCGCCTCTGAGGATGTCGTCGGCATGCGGACGTGGGCGCATGTCGCAGGGGAGACCCTGTCTGTATACGAGTCACTCTCGTCGGGAGGATGAGTACGCCATGAGCACCGGATCGATCGTCTTGGTCAACGCGACGGGAATCCGGTCGGGCGCCGAGAACGTACTCGTCGATGTCGCCGACAACCTCGATTCCGCCGGACGCGAGATCATCCTGGTCAGCCCACCGGGCCCGCTCGTGGACGCATTCCCGGCCTGCACACGTCATGTCCCCATTCCCACTCTCGGGCTCGAGGGCCGGGGTGGTGCCGGTCGACTGGTAGGGATCGCCCGCGTAGTCACCCGCTGGATTCGTGCCGGGCGCATCCTGAACTCGGTGACCGGTGAGGACGACGTCGTCGTCGTCAATTCTCTTTTCGCCCTGCCCGCGCTACCCGCAGCGTTCCCCCGGGCGCGTCGATCCGGCGTGACTACCTGGCTGGTCCACGACACGGTCGTCAGCCGTAAGCAGCGCGTCGCCGTTGCCGCCGGGGCGGCGAGGCTACGGCGAGCCGTCGCGGTGTCCGAGGCGACCGCATCGGCCATCCGGACCCAGGTTCCTGAGGTGGTGGTCCGCCCCAACGGGGTATCCATACCTCCCGAGGTGACCGGCACTGCGGACCGTGCTCACACCGTGGGAATCCTCGCCGCGCTCACACCGTGGAAGGGGCAGGACATCCTTCTCGAGGCGATCGCACGGTGCCCCGGGGCCACGGTAGAGATCGCCGGGGGCGCTCTGCCGGGGGAGGAGGCGTACTCCCGGGACCTGCACGAGCGGGCGGACCGGGACGACCTGCGGGGTCGGGTCCGCTTCCTGGGTCACGTAGACAGGACTGAGGTACTCGGTCGCTGGGCGATCGCGGTCTCGGCGTCCGTGCTACCGGAGGCCGGACCGTTGGGTGTGCTCGAGTGCATGGCCGCCGGGCTGCCGGTCATTGCAACGGACCACGGGGGAGCGGCGGAGTATCTGTCAGGTGGCGCTGGAGTTCTTGTGCCCCCGGGCGACCCCCACTCGCTCGCCGAAGCGATCTCTGCGCTTCTGGCGGACCCGGAGCGCCGGGACCTGATTGCCGAGACGGCACGGGTGCGGGCGCGGACAGAGCACGACATCGGCCACACGCTCCCGGCGATGGTGGAGGCACTCACCGAGGCATGACCTGGATCGGCAGGGCGGAGCTGCCGAGCAGTGGTGGCGGTTGGCGAGAGCTGAAAGCGCGGGCTCCCGCGGCAAGTGATGGAGAAACGACAGCCGCCCCCCGGCCTGAAGCCGGGGGGCGGTATCTGTGGTGCGCGATACTGGGATTGAACCAGTGACCTCTTCCGTGTCAGGGAAGCGCTCTCCCGCTGAGCTAATCGCGCAGGATTCTCCGTGCGGCTCGCGCCGACGTGGAGGTGGAGACGGGAATCGAACCCGTGTTGACGGCTTTGCAGGCCGCTGCCTCACCACTCGGCCACTCCACCGCTAAAGGTATCGAGCCTGGTGAGGACAACCTGACTCCTCGATCCCTCCGAGCGGATGACGGGATTCGAACCCGCGACCCTCACCTTGGCAAGGTGATGCGCTACCAACTGCGCTACATCCGCACGCTCCGGGCGAGATCGTCGCCCGTTGCGTTTCCAGACATTAGTCGACGGGGGGCAACGGACACAAATCCCGTGGCCCCGCGACGCTGACGTGCGCTTTCGGAGCGGTTG
>CALMIW010000289.1 GCA_937864275.1 uncultured Dehalococcoidia bacterium | reverse complement strand
GCGGTCGTCGGCATTCAGACTGGCGATGAGCGCGAGCACTTCCTCGTGAGTCGAGGTCTCCGGGAGGCGGAAGGTCTCCGAGAAGATGCCGACCTCGGCGCAGTCCGCGGCCTTGCCGGAGACGTAGCTCATGGAGGCCGCGTTGTCGCCGACGATGATGGCGGCGAGACCGGGAGTGATGCCGCGTGCCTTGAGAGCGGTGACCCGCTGGGCGACGTCGGCCTTGATTTCGGCTGCGATGCGGTTGCCATCGATGAGTTGGGCTGCCATTGGGTTAAGGGTAGTGGGAACCGGAAGCAGGGAACAGGGAGCCCGGTGCCCAGTGCGAGTGGCACGGTAGAATGACAATCACGCCCTCGTAGCTCAGGGGATAGAGCAGGCGCCTTCTAAGCGTCTGGCCGCAGGTTCGAATCCTGCCGGGGGCGCCACCGCGATTGTTCGGGGTTTGGATTTGAGGGCGGCGCGCTGGCAGAAGGCCCGCGGTGTGTGACGGAGCGCACACGGCCTCCTACTAAGGTCCTTTGCAGAGTGCTACCGAGTCGCACAAGTTAGTTGCATGGAACAACTTGGTGCCGCGTCAACATCTCTAACCCTTCCGTCCCAGACAGCCGCCAGATGGCGTATCGATGCTAAGTGGCTGGTACTGGTGGCCACGTCTCTCGGAATCTTCATGGGTTCCCTGGACGCGACGATCGCGAACGTCGCGTTCCCGGCGATCGGCCGCACGTTCCCCGATGCGAGCCAGGCGAGCCTCTCGTGGGTGCTGAACGGCTACACGATCGCGTTCGCGGCGCTGCTTATCGTTGCGGGGCGGGTGGCGGACCGGGTCGGGCGGCGGCAGGTGTTCTTCGTCGGGCTTGCCGTGTTCACCGTGGCTTCGGCGGGTTGCGGCTTCGCGCCTTCGGAGCAGGCGCTGATTGGCGCGCGAGTCGTACAGGGAGCGGGCGCTGCGCTGATGATCCCATCGTCGCTTGGTTTGCTGCTGGCGGCCTGGCCCGCGGGCGGTCACCGCACCATCCGGGGTGCGGCCGGAGATGGCCCCGAGGACGCCCCAGCCGCCCTCCCAACGGACGCCGAAGACTCCGTTCCGGTTCAGCCGCTCGTCGTCGGGTCCCGTCAGCGTGACGGTGCCGCCAGCGAGGGCGAGGACGCGGGTGTTGTAGTCCGGCGTGTTCGAGTCGCGCCGGAATTCGGGGGAAAGCGCC
>CALMIW010000288.1 GCA_937864275.1 uncultured Dehalococcoidia bacterium | reverse complement strand
CGATGCCGAAACCGAAGATCCGGAGTTGATCGAGGGCACAGTCGTAGACCTGAGCGAAGGGGGCTGCTGCATCAGCACGCGCAGCCTTGCCATCCCGGGCGAGCGCCTCGGCCTCCATGCCATCCTCCCGGAGGCGGGCGAGATCCATGCGCGCCTTCGCGTGAATATCATCCGCGACCCGCAGCCCGGCAACCGCAACCGCCGCCTCCACTGCGAGTTCACCGACATCTCCCGCGCTCATCGCGACGTGATTGCCCGCTACATGATGCGCAGGCAGCTCGAGATGCGGCGCAGGGGCCAGCTATGACCGGGTTACGGCCCTACACCATCGCCCGGTACGGGGTCTACGCCGCCGCGACCGTCGCCGTTATCAGCGTCTGGCTGGGCACGAGAGCGGGCCTGGCCTTCGACCTCGCGCTCCTGCGTTCGGTCTTCTACTTCGTCATCGTCGCAAGCCTCGGTTTCGGGGCCGAGGCGGTGCTCTTGCTTACGCCGCCACCTCCGCCCGCGCCGTCGCCTTCGGCCGGGCCGGAACCCACCGAAACCCTGGAACTCGAGTAACGCATTGAAGGAGCGCCCCCATGGCCGTCGCGAGTGAACTGCGTGCCAATGTCCCTTTCTCGGACCGCGAAGCGGCCATCCGCCAATACGCGCCGCTGGTGAAGTACGTCGTCGGACGGCTCGCTATCGGTCTGCCGGCAATCCTCGATTACGAGGACATCCTCAGCTACGGGACGATCGGCCTCATCGAAGCGCTCGACCGCTTCGACGACAGCAAGGGCGTGAAGTTCGAAACGTACGCGATCAGCCGTATCCGCGGCGCGATCATCGATGCGCTCCGGGCGCTCGACCGGCTGCCGCGCTCGGTCCGCCAGAAGGCAAAGAAGCTCGAAGCCATCCATGTCTCCTACTCGCTCGAACACGGCCGCGAACCGACCGACGAAGAAGTCGCCCAGGCGATGGGCCTCACCCCGGAGCAGTACAACCAGACCCTGGTCGACTGTTCCTGGGTCACCGTCTCGCTCGACGGCCTGCTGGACCGCGACAACTCGGACGACGGCTCCGCGCCGACGGAGCTGCCCGCCGACCCGAACGAGGAGGACTTCACGCAACGGCTGGAGAAGCGCCAGCTGGTCGAGGCCCTGACCGGCGCCGTGAAGCAACTCCCGGAGCGGGAGTGGCTGATCGTGAGCCTCTACTACCGCGACGAAATGACGATGAAGGAAATCGCCCAGATCCTCGAGATCTCGGAGTCCCGCGTGTGCCAGCTCCATGGCCGCGCACTCAGCCGTCTCCGGGCGCGCCTTTCTCGCGAACGCACCGCGTGAGGAGCCTGATGATGAACGACGCAATTGCCCTGCTCGCCATCTCCCAGCTTGTTTGCCTTGGCGCCCTGTTCTACCTGTACACCCAGGTCCAGGGACTGAAGAAGCACAGCCCCGCCAGGCGCCAGCCATCGGCGCGCGTCCACCGCATGGCGGGGCCTGAAACGGTCTCCCAGCACTCCGTGGGCCGAGCCGCCCGAGCCGCCTACGCCGCGCCTGCCGGCGACCGGGAGCAGGCGGCGAGCCCCGCTCGCAACGAACTCGCGGCCCTTGTCGCGCGCTCAAACGGCACGGTCGATGTCGCCGCCCTGGCGCGCCGCCTTCGGAAGAGCGAAGAAGAGGTCCGGCTGCTCCTTCGGCGCCAGGGGATCGCGAGTTGACCCGGCGCTTCGTCATCGTTTCGCTGGCGGCGTTCGCCATCGCCACGGTCCTGCTCGCCGGAGAGGGCGCCGCCCGTGCGAACGGAGTCCCGCAGCTCGTGAAGCTCACCTACATCGAGGGCGTCTCGAACTTCGGCCCCAAAGACGCCGAGGGCGTCCTCGAGTTCAGTTTCGCCGAGGCGTATGCCCGCGTGGATGTGAAGAACCTCAAGCCCGCCGACGGCTACACTTACGAAGGCTGGCTGCTTGGCGCTTCGACGCCGCTCCGGGTGGGGACCATCGAGGTCAACGCCTCCGGCATCGGCGTGCTCGATACGAAGCTCGAGGGCCTCGCCGCGTACGACTACGACCTGTTCGTGGTCTCGGCGCGGAAGGCGGGGACCGACGCGGCAACGCGGCCACCGGAGACGTCGATCGCGGGCCGCTTCACCGTCATCGGCGATGACCGGGCGGGCGCCGCGGGCGACGTCCGCCCGGGCGAGCTCCCGGAAACCGGTGAAGCGCCCGAGCCGTCGCTGCGCCAGAAGGCCGGCCGCACGCTCACCATCGCCGCCGCGACGGGAGGCCTTGCATTCGTGTTCCTGCGCGTCATCAATCGGAGGAGGGTCAGCCGTGATCAAGGGTCTCTATAGCGCCTTCACGGCGATGGAGGCGGCCTGGCGTTACCAGGACGTCCTCGCCAACAACATCGCCAACGCCGACACCGCCGGGTTCAAACGCGAGTTCGCGGTGCAGCAGCCGTTCGAGGATGTCCTGCTCTCGCAGCAGGCGCCTGTCCCTGCCCCGTTGACCGCGCGCATCCAGCAGGTCGTCGGACAGATCGGCACCGGCACCTTCATCGCCGAATTCGCGACGGACTATGGACAGGGCATGCTTCGGACGACCGGGAACGAACTCGACTTCGCGCTCGAAGACGGCTTCTTCCAGGTGGAAACGCCGGACGGCACGATCTACTCGACCCGCGACGGCCGCTTCGGGCGAGATGCCAACGGCGACCTCGTCACCAGCCATGGGCACTTCGTCCTCGATGAGAACGGGCAGCACATCAACCTGCCCTCGACGCGGGTGGAGGTCGCCGTTGACGGCGCGATCCTCGACCAGGGCGTGGAGATCGCCCGCCTGGGCATCCTCGATTTCACCCCCAACCAGCTCATCCGCGCGGGCGAGGCCTACTTCCAGACCACCGGCGAGGGGCAACCACCGATCGGCGGCCCCGGCCTGCGCCAGGGTCTCCTCGAGGGCTCGAACTCGATCCTCGTGGAGGAGATGACCTCGCTGCTTGCCGTGCAGCGAACCTACCAGGCGAACCAGCGGGTGCTCGCAGTGCTCGATGGGACGCTCGACCAGGCCGCGGGCCAACTCGGGACGCTGTAACCATGCCAACCATCCTCGGCGCCGCCGCAAGCGGCATGACCCTCGACGTCATCAGCCACAACGTGGCAAACGCCAACGCCTTTGCCTTCAAGAAGTTCCGCCCGCTGCACGAAGGCATCCCTTCGCCGGAACTCGACCCGGACGCCGGCCGGCTCGGCGTCGCCGAGACGACGAGCGACCTCGTCTTCTCCCAGGCGATGACGCAGATCACGGACAACCCGCTGAACTTCGCGATCGAAGACGACGCCTTCCTCCGCGTGCGCGACTTCGACGGCTCCATCGTCTACACGCGCTTCGGGGGCCTCGAGGCCGACGCGACCGGGAACATCTCGGCCGTCAACGGACGTTTCCTCGAACCGCCGATCGCGATGCCGCCGCTCTGGACGCAGCCGGAGGTCGACCCGGCGGGCAACGTCACCGCCCTGGATGTGGACGGCATACGGCAGCAGCTCGGCCAGCTCTCGTTTGCTAGGTTCCGCAACCCGCAGGGCCTCCAGGTCCTCGGCGAAGGGCTCTATGCCGATACGGCGAACACCGGCGAGATCACGGTCGGCCCGGCGGGAACCGAGGGTTTCGCCGCATTGCGGCCGGGTGCGCTCGAAGGCTCCAATGTCGATATGGCGGAGGAGTTCACGAACATGATCATCGCGCAGAGAGCCTATTCGGCCTGTGCGAAGACGTTCTCGGTCGGCGACCAGATGCTCGCCATCGCGACCAACATCACCCAGTAGGAGCCCGCAGATGGCACGAATCGACGGCCTGAACCTCTCCAGCGCGAACCTGAACCCGGCCGGCGCGGCCGGCGCCAGTTCGGCGCAGGACCCCGCCGCCGCGGAAGCCGCGCTCAAGGCCCGCGGCCGCCAGGACGCGGTCAACCTTTCCAACCGCGGGCGTCTCGTCGCCGAGGCCGCCCAGGCGGTGGCGAATTCGCGCGATGTCCGCGCGGAGAAGGTCGCGGCGCTGAAGGCGGCCATCGCCAACGGCACCTACAGCTCGAACGCCCGCGAAATCGCCGATCGGCTCATCGCGAACGGGATCGCGAGTTAACTCGTGGATTCGCCGGCAGACGTGCTCGGACAGGTGCTCACGCTTTTCTGCGAGGAGGAGGATGCCCTCACGGAACTCATCCGGCTCGCGCTCGAAGAGCAGGAGGCGCTGGTCCAGTCGGATTTCGACGGCATCACCAGCATCAGCTACCGGATGGTCGAGGTCGCGAACACGATCGAACGCTTCGAAGGAGATCGTTTGAATCTCCTTAGATCGGTCGGCGCCGAGGCCCTCACACTCGAAGAACTGCTGCCGCTTGCCGATGATCTCGGGGTCAGCGGCTTTGCCGAAGCCAGGCTCCAACTCGGGGCCAGGGCACGGGAGTTGAGGGACGCGCAGGAACAGAACGCGCGCCTGCTCCTGAACGCGATGAAGCTGCGCGACCGTTGGGCCAACATGCTCGGCGGGCACCTCGCCCCCGGCTATGGCAGCGACGGCCGTCGAAACGTCAGCAATTCGCGCGGCACGGTCTCGCGAAGCGCCTAGGAGGGCCCGTTGGGTCTGTCAGTCGGTCTCGATACCGCCGTCAAGGCGCTCCGGGCTCACCAGCTCGCGGTCGACGTTGCCTCTCACAACATCGCGAACGCGCAGACGCCGGGCTTCAGCCGCCAGCGCGTGCTGCTCCGGCCGATCGGCATCGACGGCAGCGACCACTTCACCCGCGACAACCTGCTCGGCCGAGCAGGCATGGGGGTCGACGCCAAGGACGTCAACCGCATTCGGGACACCTTCCTCGACTTCCAGGCGCGCCAGGGCATCTCCAGCCAGGGCCAGTACGCCGCCCTTGCCACGCCGATGAGCAACGCCGAAGTCGTCTTCAACGACCCGTCGGACGACGGCATCTCGGCACTCCTCGCGAAGTTCTGGGCAGCCTGGCACGACGTGGTGAACGAGCCGGAATCCTCGCCCGCGCGGACGGCGCTGGTCCACGCGACCACCACCTTCACCCTGCGACTCCAGACGGCGCACTCCCAGCTCGAACAGCAGCGCCAGGACTTGAACCACACGGTCCGGGGCATCGGCGAGGAAATCAACGCAAAAGCGACGGAGATCGCGGCCCTGAACCTGCAGATCAAGCAGGTGGAGCTCAACGGCGACATGGCGAACGACCTGCGCGACCGGCGCGACGTCCTCCTCGACGGGCTCTCCAGTCTCGGAAACATCAGCTACGCGGAAGACGAATCCGGCTCCATGAGCGTCTACCTGGGCACGCACGAACTGGTCTTCGGCACGTCGGCGCGCACCGTCAACGCCGTCGATGACCCTTCGAACCCCGGGATGGTCACCCTGCAGTTCGCCATCGACAACGACGAAGTGAGCGTGGGCAGCGGCCAGCTGCGCGGCGTGCTCGACGCCCGCGATGTCGCCCTGCCGGACCTCATCGCCAAGTTGAACAACTTCGCGACCGGGCTCATGAACTCGGTGAACTCGGTCCACCAGGCGGGATACGGGCTCGACAACGCGACCGGGCTCGCCTTCTTTACGGGCACCGATGCTTCCGACATCGCGGTGAACGCGGCCATCAGCGGCAGCCCCCAGTCCATCGCCACTTCGACCGGCCCCGGCCAGCCCGGAAACCCCGGGAACGCGCTGGCGATCGCGAACCTGGAACAGGCGCCGAACATGCTGGCCGGCCTCGGGGCGAACAACCTGGTCGTCAACGAAGCGCTTTCGGCCGGCAACGTCGCCAGTGGCATTTCGCTCGCCGGGAGTCTGCAGCCGGGAACCTACCACCTGGTGGCCGCAGGCCCGAACGTCGAACTCCGCCAGGGCTCGGCGACCGGGCCGGTCGTAGGCACGGCGACCCTCGCGAACATCAACCCGCCCGGCGGCGCGATCACCTTCACCAACGGCACCGGCACCGTCGCGACGATCTCCATGAGCGTCGGCGCCGGCTACTCGGCCGCCGCCCAACTCGCCGACCTGACTTCCGCAGGGAACAACATTCTCCAGGTGGAGCATTCGGCCTCCACGTTCTACGGCAACCTCGTCTCGGTGCTCGGCGCCGATGTGAACCGGGCGAACGGCCTCGAAGACTCGGCCGGCCTGCTCGTCGACCACCTGGACACGCTTCGCCAGTCGGTCCATGGCGTGAACATCGATGAGGAAGTGACGAACCTGAACTCCGCGCAGCACGCCTACAGCGCGGCGGCGAAGGTCATCTCGGTCATCGACGACATGCTCGACACGCTCATCAACCGGACCGGGGTGGGATAAGCCATGCGACTCAGCGAACAGTCCCGCACGCACAACCAGGTGCGCTATCTCTCCGACGCGACCGAGCGCGCCGACCGCGTCCAGCGGCAGCTTTCCACCAACCGTCGCATCGACCGGGCCAGCGACGACCCCACGGGGGCCGCGCTCGCGATGCAGCACCGCAAGAACATCGCGTTCGAATCGCAGATGCGCCGCAACCTCGAGAACGGCACGGCGTTCCTGAATGTGACCGAGTCGGCGCTGAACAGTGCCACGGAGTTGCTGCAGCGCGCCCGGGAACTCACCGTCCAGGGTTCGACCGGCACCCTCGGCCCAAACGAGAAGACGAGCATCGCCACCGAGATGAACCAGCTTATCCAGCAACTGGCACAGGTGGCGAACACGAACTTCGGCGGCGCCTACATCTTCAGCGGCCACCAGACGCAGACGGCCGCCTACCAGGTGGCCGGGAACCCGCCGGCGGCCGTGACCTGGCAGGGCGACACCGGCCAGCGCATCCGCCAGGTTTCGGCCCAGGACGCGGTCGCCGTCAACGTCATCGGCGACCAGGTGTTCGAAGACATGTTCGCCGACCTCATCGACCTGCGGGATAACCTGAACGCGAACGCACCGACCACGACGATCAACTCCTCGATCGCGGATATCGACCGGGCGTTGAACAGCGTGCTGGACGCTCGCGCCGATGTCGGCGCACGACTGAACCGGTTTGAGTCGACCACGAGCCGCTCGCTCGACACGGACACGAACCTGCAGGAGTTGCGGGCTTCGATCGAGGACATCGACATCAGCGAGACGATCATCCAGTTCACGGCAGCGCAGAACGCGCTCCAGGCCGCGCTGGGAGCGATCGGCAAGACCGCGAACATGTCGCTGCTGAACTACCTTTAGGGGCGAGCTCAGCGTCCGCCTGTGGCGTACGTCGTCATCGCATCCGCAAGGTCCAGCTCCCGCGCTCCCCTGGTTGCCACCACTGCCTTCAGCCAGTCTGGCCGTGCCTTGCAGCACACGGCGATGGCCGGGTCCAGGCCAGAGTGCTCGGCGGCGAGCTCCGCGAACCGCGAGACATAATCCGGCGGCCGCAGGTCGGAGGCGAGTTCCACGAGCGCGAACGGGTCGGGCGCCTTGCCGTGCCCGGGGACGCCGCGGATGCTGAGCGGCCCGGGCTTGTCGCCGCCGCCCGCCAGTCCGGCTCCATCGAGCAGGATGGCGCCTCGCACCAGTTCGGGCCGGCCGCCGGCGATGAGCAGGGCGAGGTAGGCGCCGAGCCCCCGGCCGGCCAGGGACGCCGGACCGGTCATCCAGAGGGCCGCGTCTGCGTCGCCCATCAGGACTTCGGCGGTGTAGCCGCCGCCACCGGGAACGGTCGAAGCGCCATGTCCGGTGAAATCGAGCGCGAACACCCGTCCCGGCCATTGCGCGAACTCCGGCGGGACTGCCGCCGGCGAGTGCTCCCCGAGGGCGTGGAGGAGCAGGAGCGAGGGGCCGTCGCCCTCGCGCAGGGTGTGCAGGGCGAGCTTCACCTGGTTGTGCGTGATGAAGACGGTCATCCGAGGAAGTCCAGGACCATGTCGGCGACGCGCCGGGGATGCTCGATGTGGATGAAGTGGCCGGTGGCCTCAAACGGGACGAGCCGCCCGCCCGGGGGCAGGAGGGGTTCGAGCGCCTTGTGGTTCGTGCCCCAGCCCATCTCCTCTTCGACCGTCGCCGTGAGGCCAAGGAGCGGAACGGGAAGGGTCTTCAGCCGGGACATCGACCAGTCGGGCCGCCAGGGGCCGAAGCCGCCAAAGCGGATGGCAGGGTCGAGCTTCCAGCGCCAGCCGTCGGCGTCCTTGCGCGCGCCGATGCTCGCCAGGTACAGCAGCCACTCGTCGGAGAGGCGCGGGTTCATCCGTTTGCGCCGCCTGGCGAGTTCCTCCAGGGTGCCCGGCTTGCGGAAGTTCGCCGCGGCGTTGCGCCGGTGGTCGAGCCAGTCGGCGAGGTTCTTGCTGGTGAAGCGCCGCTGTTCGTGGTCCGAGACGTCCGGGTGGGGTTCCGGCGAGGGCAGGCCGTCGATCACGACCAACTTCGACATACGGAGCGGGAGCGCCTCGGCGAGCTGGAGCATCATGCCGCCGCCCTTCGAATGGGCGATCACCGGTACCGGGTCGGGGGTGATGGCATCGAGTACGGAGAGGGCGTCGCGGACGTCGGCGTCCCAGCTGTAGAGGGGGGCGTGGTCCGAGTCGCCATGGCCGCGAGGATCCAAGGCGATGACCCGCCAGCCTGCCTCGGCAAGGAGCGGTGCGAAGACATCGAACGTGCCCGCGAAATCGGAGCCGCCGTGGACCAGGAAGAGCGGCGGGTTTTCTACGGCGCCCCATTCGCAGACCGCGATGTTCACACCGTAGGAATCCACCCAGTGGTGCCGGGCGGGGCGAACCGCGCCGGGGTAGGTCACGAAAGCCGCCGGTGCGGCTATCGGGCTGGTCATCGAGTGGCCCCCTGACCGATGGCTGGAAGATGGTGAAACAGTTCTGGAGCGGGCGGCGGGAATCGAACCCGCGCCTCAACCTTGGAAGGGTCGCGCGCTACCATTACGCCACGCCCGCTCCCGGGAAAACGGGCCGCAGACGGCCCGTCCGCAGATCCTAGCAAATCCTCGGCCTTCGTTCTTCATGCTGCGAAGACGTACCATCGCCCGATGGCCGAAATCCAGCGCGTCCTGCTCGTCCGGCCCTTCGCGGGAGAGCGCTGGCGGAGCATCGGATCCTATGCGTCCTCACTGGAAGCCATGCTGCTCGCGGCGGGCATCGCCGTCGAATCCGTCGAGGCGCCGTGGTTCAACCCTCCCTCTCTCGCCTCGGCGGCGCTGGGCCGCTGGACTCGCCAGCCTGCCATCCGGTCGGCGGAGAACGGCGCCTACGACGTCGTGCACCTGACCGACCAGGCGCTCGCCCACCATGCCCGGCGGTTCCGTGCGAACGCCCCGGTCGTCGTCACCTGCCACGACCTGATGCCCTTCACGACACCTGGCTACTACGCGGGCCGGTTCGAATCCGCCGTGAAGCGCGCCTTCCTGCGGCGCCCCATGGGTGCGTTGCGGGAGGCGGATGTGGTCGCCGCGGTCTCGGACTTCACCCGCGGCCAGCTGGCTGCCGAGCTGGGTTTCTCCCGGGAAGCGGTGCCCGTTGTCCCGAACGTGGTCCGTGGCGTGTTCGTCCCGGCCCCGCGCGAAGAAGCCGAGGCCGCGCTTTCGGCGGCCGAGATAGGCCTGCCCGCCGGTCCGCGCGTGCTCGCCGTCGGGAACGACCGCGCCTACAAGAACGCCCCGGCCCTGCTGGATGCGATGGCGCGACCTGCGCTCGCGCACGCAAACCCCGTGCGTGTTGGACCGCCGCTGTCCGGGGCGAATCTCAGCCGCGCGCGAGGACTCGGCGTCCTCTCGCGGACCACGCAATTGCGCTCGCTGAGCGAGGAGCACCTGGCGCTCGTGTACGCCGCCTCCGATGTGCTCGTCCAGCCGAGCCTGGCCGAAGGCTTCGGCGTGCCGGTGATCGAGGCGATGGCCTGCGGGCTCCCGGTGGTGGCCTCCGATGGCGGCGCCCTCCCCGAGGTGGCCGGTGGAGCGGGCATCGTCGTGACGCTCTCGGGAGAGGATTTCCCGCGGCGCCTCGCCGGGGCGATCGTCCGCGCCCTCTCCGAACGCCCGGCGATGGCAACGGCGGGGCTCGAGCGGGCCCGGGCATTCTCCCCCGAAGTGGTTCGCGTTGCGCTGCTCGATGCCTACGCCATGGCTATCGCGCGGAAAGCCGCTGCTGGGTAGCATCGCGCGCTGATGCGCATCCTCAGGCTCACCAACAGCAACGACTTCGCCGGCGATGTCAGCGATAGCGACCGCAGCTACCGGGCGGTCGAAGCCGCAATGGAAGCCGCGTTCGGCGAGCCGGTCGAAACCATCCGCAAGGTCATCTGGCCGGCGGACGACCTTCCCGACAGCGTCGAACGCTGGGTCGTTCAGTACCGCCCCGATATCGTCCTCCTGAAGCCAAACAGCTTCTGGTATGCCTACGAGTCTGTGCCGGCGCGGGTGCGTCGCAAGCTCGGCTGGCTCGGCCGTGCCGGCCAGTCTGTGGGCGACTCGGGATTCAGGGCGGCCAGGCAGCCATGGCTCGCCTTCAACCCGGTCTTCCCCAAGTTCCGCTACGTCGCACAGGCGACCATCGGCGGCGATACCCACCTGCCCGTGGAGTACTGCCTTGCGAACATGGAGGCGGTCATCCGACGCGTCTTGCGGCATGAAGACACCGTCCTCGTCGTCCGCGGTTCTCGCGGCGGGAGGGATCGGCCGGAGCTTCCGAAGAAGGTGGCGGTGCGCAACGACGCGCGCCGTGCCCAGTTCCGGGCGGGGATGGAGAAGATCTGCGCCGAACTGAGCGTCCCGCTCCTTTCGAAGTCGGATAAGCGGAAGTACGACAGGAGCGTGTACCAGGCAGACCGTTTCCATGCCAACGCCGCCGGCCAAGCGCAGCAGGGCGAGTTCGAAGCGCAGGGCATGGTGGAAGCCTGGCGCAAGCATCTCGAAGGCATGAGTCCCGCCCCTCCGGTCCAATCGCCCGGAGCCCGCTAAGGCCTACTATTCCCCTGTGGGCATCGCCACCGGGAGCCTCGTTTCGCTCGCCTTCAGGGTGGGCGACATCCTCATGTGGGGGCTCATCGGAGTCCTCACCGCGCGCACGCTTTCGGTCGAAGACCGTGGCGTGTACGCGACGGCGATCGTGCTCACCTCGGCGATCGGCGGCATCTCCAGCCTGAGCAGCGCCACCGGCTACTTCGTCTCCAACCAGAAGCGCGAGGCCGCCGAAGTCGCCGCCAACGCCCTCATCCTCATCCTGCCGCTCGCGGGCGTCCTGCTGTTGCTCGCCCTCGGCACGAGGTTGTTCGTCAGCGGGGAAGACGGTCAGGTCGTGTTCCTCGCTATCGCTTCGACCGCTCCCGCGGTGATCCGCAACACCTCGCTCGGCGTCATCCTCGGCCAGAACTCCGTGGTGAAGTACAACCTGGCCGGTGATATCCCCGTCATGCTGGCGCTGGCCAGCCTCGGGCTGTGGCTCGGTGTCCTTGGCCACCGCACCGCGGAGAGCGCGCTCCAGGCGTGGACGTTCGCCCAGTACGCTTCGCTGCTGCCCATCGCCCTGTTCGGGCGGTCGTGGTGGGCGTGGGTGCTGAGCCACCGCCCGGACCCGGCCCTGATGAAGCGCATGGTCCGTTTCTCGGCGGTCACGGGCGCGGGCAGCGTGGTAGGCCTCCTGAACTACCGGGTCGACCAGATCCTGGTGATCCGGCTCGACGGCAAGGAGGGAGCGGGTATCTATTCCTCGGCCATTGCAGTCGCGGAGGGGCTCTGGCTGTTCTCGTCGGCCATTACCCTGGCTTCGTTCGCCCGCGTCGGCCGCGGCGAACCTTCCGAGGCGGCCCGGCTCACCGCGACCGGTATCCGGCACACCGTTCTCGTGGTGATCGGCGGCGGGCTCTCGGCAGCGCTCATCGGGCCGCCCCTGATCGAGCTCGCCTTCGGCCAGGCCTACGCCGGGGCGAGCACGCCATTGCGGATACTCTGCCTGGGGACGGCGCTCTTTGCTCCACAGGGCCTGATAAACCTGTACTTCGTCAACCATCGAGGGCGGCCTGCCTTCCCGATGGTCATCGGGTTGTTGTCGATCGCTATCTCCGTCGTGGGCGGGCTCCTGCTCATTCCGGTCTACGGGACCACGGGCGCCGCCTGGGCCACCACGCTGAGCTATGGCCTCGCATCAGCCGTCTCGGTGTCGTTCTTTCTGAGGCGGAGCGGATTGCCGTTCTCCGAGCTCTGGCGCGTCCGGCGGGCCGACCTCAGCGCCTACGTGGAACTGGCAAGGCAGATCGTCGCGACGGCGCTGGCGGTCGCCCGGGCGCTGGCGGAGAGGGTGTTCGGCATCAAGCGGGGCGAACAGCGTGGCGATCGTCCCGCGCCATAGCGAGTAAGACCCCAACGGGGCGGGAGGCTCAGGCGCCGGCGCGCTTCCGCTGCCGCGGCGCGAACTTCGGGCCGGACTTCGCGACCGCCGGGCGGCTGAAGCTGGTCCAGTCCTTTCCGCGCCATCCCAGGTAGGCCGCCGCCGCCGTGGCGAGCCACATGGTGACGGTGAACCACTCGACCGGGTTACTCAGGTTCCACGTCTGGCCAAGCGTTATCCGCCAGTTGAGCGCCAGGATCGGCAGGAAGGCCGCGAGCGTGAAGGCTACCCCGCCGACCATGAGCCAGCGCCGGTTCGACATCGCTGCGAACGGCAGGCACCAGATGATGTACCACGGGTGGTAGCCCGGCGAGCAGAAGTAGAGGAAGAAGGTCATGGCCATACCTACGGCCGCGACGAGGTCCGTCTTCGAATCCAGGGGGTGGTAGATCATGATGAGCCCGAGGATGAACAGGTAGAGCATGTAGCTGGCAACGACCAGGCGGTCGTCACCGGTCGTGCCCGTGTCGAAGGCGAGCTGGAGGAGGTGCCAGGGCGAGGTCTCGATCACCGCGGCCGCCGGACCGA
>CALMIW010000287.1 GCA_937864275.1 uncultured Dehalococcoidia bacterium | reverse complement strand
CGTGGCAGCGGCCCCAACCCCTTTGACTACGACCTCTGGAACAGCCGCACCCTCGAAGTCCTTCGCGCCATCTACGGCGAGGATTCCGCCGAAATGCAGAGCTACGTCGCCGCCACGGGTGTGCGCGGGCGCCTGCCGGGTGTCCGCGGCCAGGCCGAGAACATGACCCTGAACATCCATGGGCCCTGGGGCATCCTCAAGCGCCTCGAGCGTGCCGAAGGCGTGCTCGGCGGCCTGGTCCGCTCGCTCTCCTAGTTCAGGTTAGTCCTGCCGGCACGAGGTCGATCCCCGGGTACCGCCCCGCGAGTTGGGCCGCCAGTCGTGCCAGGCGCTTCCGGTAGGCGTCGCCCTGGATGTCTTCCGTCGTCATGATCACCGCGTCTTCGTGGTTGTCGGAGTAGTAGCGCTTCCGCATCCCCACTTCGTAAAAGCCGAAGTCACGGTAGAGCGCCCGCGCGGCATCATTCGAAACGCGCACCTCGAGCGTTGCCAGCGCCATCTCGTGCTCGATTGCCACCGCCAGCAGCCCGGCCACGAGGATGCTGCCGTAGCCCTTCCTCCGCTCCTCCGGCAGCACCGCCACCGTCACCACGTGCGCCTCGTCCACCATCAGCCAGAGCCCGCCGAACCCGGCAATGCGGCCCGTCCCACCGTCGCGCAGCACGATGTAACGGGCCATCGAGTTCCGGGTGAGCTCGCTCTCGAACGCCGTCGCTGGCCAGCCCGAAGCGTAGGCTGCCCGTTCCACCGCGACGACATCCGCCATGTCGGCCGACTGCATCATCGCAAGCGTGGGAGGGGGCGGGTTCACGTCACCGGTATCTTCGTCGTTTTCCGGACGTCGAAACAGCCCTCCGGAACGTCTCCAACCTGCCGATAACCAGAACATGAACGGAGCGCCTGCGCCCGGCATGCCAGTGGTCGTTGTCTTGCGTTCGCCGCAGCCCGTGCAGTGGCAGGGCGAAATCGTCGCCCTTCGCGATGCCTCGATGGCCGTCCGCGTGGTCAACGCCCCTCCCTCCTGGGAGCCGATGCTTCCGTACACGGTCATCTGCGGGACGCCCGGGTCGCGCCTTACCGCCGGTGCGGCCTTCGTTGCCCGCAACGGCGATGTGGCGGCCTTCAAGCTCACCGCCCGATGGAAACCCCTGGACCTGCGCCGCGACCATCGCTTCGCCACCGACCTGCAAGCCGAGGTCCGCTCCGTGCTCGGCAACTCCCGCCAGCAGGGCAGGATTATCGACATCTCCCTTGGCGGTGCCGCCGTGGTGCTGGATGCGAAGCCGGGCGGCAGCCAGGTGGAAGTCGGCATCGCCGCGCAGGGCTATGCCGCCCGCCTCCTGTGCGACATCATCTCTTCCGCCCAGGCCGGCGAGGAGACCGTCATCCACCTCCGCTTCCGCGACCTCACGCCGCCCCAACTGGCCTTCATCCGCCAGCTTGTCGGCTGGCTCGTCGAAGTCGAAGCCCAGGCCTCCTAGCCCGCCCCGCTCCGCGCCGGTAGCATGCGGCCCCGTGGCACTCACCGCCTCCGATTTCTCGCCGTCCTCCCCCGCGTTCGACTCCGGCGATGCGGTGCTCGCCTTCGCTGCCGGGGAGCTCCGAAGTCACCTCGCCCGGGCCGGGGCCTCGGGCCAGGCCACGATCGAACTCACCGCCGGGACGCTCGCGGCAGATGGCTTCGCCGTCTCCACCTCCGAAAACCAGGTCCGTATCGCCGGCGACTCCCCCCGCGGCGCATTGAACGGCGCGTACTGGCTGCTCGAACAACTCGGCTTCAGCTGGGTGCGCCCCGGCGCCGAAGGCGTCCGCTTCGTCCCGGGATCCCTCGCCGCCGGCGAACGACGGGAGTCGCCCTCTTTTCCGCGCCGCACGCTCATCCTCGGCAACGACGCGCTGCACGATGACTGGCGCGACTGGCTCGAGTTTGCCAGCCGCAACCGCTACAACAGCCTCTTCTTCCACGACACGCCCCCGAGCATCCTCGACCGTGGCGGCGCCCGCCGCCCGAGCGGCGCCGAGGAGATCGCCCGCGACGGCAAGGGCTGGCTCTTCGAACGATGGGACAGCGACGGCGCCGCCATCCGCGCCGAGTCGGCGCGCCGTGGCATCACCCTCCAGTTCGGCGGCCACCATCTGCCCGCCCTGCTCCGCCGTGAACGCTTCGCCGAACACCCCGACTGGTTTCCTTTGCGGCACGGGGCACGCCCTCTGCCCCCCGAGCGACGGTGCCCCCGCCGACGTCCCCGCTCGCGCCCGCCAGTTCTTCCAGCGCTTCGCCGGCGCTGCCGTCTATCACCTCTGGGCCGACGACATCGTTGGGGGCGGCTGGTGCTCCTGCCCGGCGTGCGAAGGCCTGACGCCTTCCGACCAGGCGTTGCGCGCAACCAACGTCCTCGCGGAAGTGCTCGCCGAAATCGATCCCTCCGCCGTCATCGCCCACCTCGCTTACCACGACACGATCGCCCCGCCGCAAGCCTCCTCCCCGGCGAAGAACGTCACCGCGCTCTACGCGCCGCGCAACCGCAACTATGCCTAT
>CALMIW010000286.1 GCA_937864275.1 uncultured Dehalococcoidia bacterium | reverse complement strand
GGGAAAAACCCGCATAAGGATTTGGCGTTTCCCGAGGACTCCGCCCGGTTACCCCGCTGCCGGCGAGGGGCCGCACCTCAAGGGTCCTTCCCATCTCAGCCGCGGCGGAACGCCAACAACGGGGGCGTCTTGCCCCCGTTGTCTTCGTGCGGTTCAGCCGATCCCGAGCCTCAGATGCTGAAGAAGGCCCGGTCCGAGTGCCCTGGTTCGGTGCAGAGGTGGATCTCCGAGCGGAGGGCCATCCACGACTGCGTGTTCGCCAGGCCTTCGGCCGCTGCTTCGTTCTCGTAGATGGCGATGCGGGCGATCTCTCCCGAGTTGTCGTGCGGGCGCAACAAGTAGCTCTCGACGAATCCCGGTAGGCCTTCTGAGAGTGTATCGAGCTTGCGCATCAGTTCTTCGAGCCGGGCTTCCTGCCCGCGGAGTGGCTTGTTAATGGTGAGTCGGATGTATGCCATGTGTTGGAGTAACCCCCCTGTTGGGCGGAATGATAGGGAAGAACGTAACTCCGGGAAAAGCGAAGCCCCCGGAGTACGGGGGCTTTTCTTCGGTTTTCGCTGAAATTTGCCTCAGAGCCTGAGCTTGCCGTGGGACGGCTGGCGGCGGCGCTGACGCTGCGGCAGGGCCGCTTCTTCAGCCGCGAGGTCGACAGGCGGGCTGGTCAGCACTTCGTGGACGTAGCCGCACATGATGCAGCTGCCATAGGTGCCGTGCCAGTCGCGTTCGACGATCATCGAACCGCGGCACTTCGGGCATGACTTGGGCGGGGCTTCTTGAAGAGCCGGCATGGGGAATCCCTCCTCTAACGAGACGTAATAGTGTTCGAGGGCAAAAGAAAAGACCTCGATGCGAGCGTCCTGCTCACCAGGCCTTCCGAGACTGCCTCCGGGGTTAGCTGACGGGCTCGGGCGGAAGGCGCCCTATCGGCTGCACAGCGGGAGCAGCCAAATTCGCCCCGAGGAACTGGGTCCCCCGTTGCGCCTCTTCGGCGCACTAGGCAGGTAGTTGCACTGTTAACCGAGCGCTTTGTAAACGGCGGGAAAACCGCTTACTTCCGGAACCTACCAATCTGGAGAGGAGGGTGTCAACCCTGCTTTGCGCTTTTTGTCACAAATTTACCGGTTGGTTGACAGAATCGCAGTCGATTATTGGGGTTATCCCTGATCCGTCGTTAACCCTTCGCTGACCTGCGTCAGCGCGGGCGCGTGGACGGTCCGGGGACGCCGGCGTCCCCAATGCCAGATGCACGCCAGCGTGATGCCCGCCCCGGTCACGCCCGACACATTCGCCACGGTCCCCACGAGGTCGCCCTTCGAGACGAAGTACACCAGCCAGCAGGTCAGTCCACCGAACATGATGAGCCAGGCGCTCAATGAGTACCCCTGCACGTCTTTCGTCCGGAAGATCCGCAGGATGTTCGGGATCCAGAAGACTTGCGTCAGCACGACGGCGGCCCAGCCCACAAGCTCGATCGACAACGGGGAGACTCCTCTCGAGCGAGGGTAGCTCCTCAGCGATTAACGCGTTAGCCGGAGACTCCCTGGTGTGGGAATCACTCCATTCGCAACTCACCCTCGAGCAGCCCCATGACGTGGACGTCGTGATACCTGCCGTACTTGTAGAGCGCCTGGCGCTTCGTCACTTCCCTTGTGAAGCCCACCTTTTCGTACACGCGGATCGCCCTGGGGTTGTTGCCGTACACATCCAGTTGGATGCGGTGGAGGTTCATGATCTCGAAGCCGAAGCGGCACAGGACGCGCATCGCATCAGTCCCGTAGCCACCGTCCCAGAACGCCCTGTCTCCGATGGCGATGCCAAGGATGGCGTTCCGGTTCTCCGGGCTCGCGTTTTCGAGGCTGCAGCCGCCGATCATTCGCCCGTCGAGCGTCTCGATCGCGAAGTTCGTGTTGGCGAAGCCGACGTCCGAGACGTGTTCGATGAACTCCCGCTCGGTCCGGTGCGAGAGCGGGTAACGCAGCGCCAGGTGCTCGGTCACCTCCGGGTCGTTGAACCACTGGTACAGCAGCGGCTCGTCCTCGGGCTCGCGCGCCCGAATGCGGATCAGCCGGCCTTCGTAGGGTGATGTTGTCATCGGGTCAGCCCTCCATCTGCAGTTCGTCCCGCAGGAGCCCCATGAAGAGCAGATCGTTCCAGCGCCCCGCTTTGAAGATGCCGTCGCGAATCGTGCCCTCACGCTGGAATCCGACCTTCTCGTAAACGCGGATCGCGCGCGGGTTCCAGTCGTACACGGTCAGTTCGATGCGGTGGAGGTTCATCATCTCGAAGCCGTAGCCGCAGGCCGTCCGCATGGCGTCGGTGCCGTATCCGCCTTCGAGGAAGTCGCGTTCGCCGATGGCGATGCCGAGGTCCGCGCAGCCGTTCTCAGGCGTCGCGTGATGCAGTCCCAGCCAACCGATCGGGCGCGAATCTGCGAGGGTCTCGACGATGAACTGCGCGTTCGCGTAGGCCGGGTCGCCGGCGGCGAGCCACTGGCGTTCGAACGCCTTGCTCCTGGGATAGCGGGCGCCGAGGTATTTGATCGTCTCCCAGTCGTTCATCCACCGGTGGATGTTGTCGACGTCTGTTTCTTCGCGGGCGCGCAGGCGGACGAGTTCGCCTTCGAGTGGTCGTGGCATGTCCCGGGTCCTCTCTTCCGCGAAAACCGAAGAGGCCCGCTGGTTGGCGGGCCTCGGTCGGTTCAGCGGGTAGGTGGTGCTACTTGCG
>CALMIW010000285.1 GCA_937864275.1 uncultured Dehalococcoidia bacterium | reverse complement strand
TCGTGGATGACGACCGCGCCGGCGCCGACGACCGCGCCAACGCCGATGTGGCGCCCGGGGAGCACGACCGCTCCCGCGCCGATGAAGGCGCTATCGCCGATGTGGACGCCGCCGGGCAGGATCACCCCCGGGCTGACCTGGACGGCGGTGCCAAGCCGGCAGTCGTGGTCGACCGAGCAGAGCGCGTTCAGGAACGTCAGGTCGCCGATCACCGCATCCGGGGCGACGACGGTGCCGGCGCCGATGAAGACGCCGGGACCGACCTTCGCCCGCGGCGAGACGACCGCCGCCGGGTGGACGGCGGAGGCAAGGCGCCCGCCGCCGATGACGATGGATGCGGCGAGCTCTGCCCGCATCGTCGGGTTGCCCATCGCGGGCATGACTTCCACGCCCGGCGCGAGCTTCGAACGCCAGGCTTCGAGCGCGCCGAGGAGCGGCACCGAATCGGGCAGCGGCGGCGTGTCATCGTCGAAGACTCCCAGGACTTCGCGGCCGGCTGCGAGGAGGGCGTCGAGGACATCGCGGCCCTGGCCACCGGGCCCGAGGATGACGTAGACGGGCGGGCTCACTCCTTCGGGAACGCCCACGCGACCTCCCGCGGAGCGCCGCCCATGGCGATCGAGGTGGCGCCCACCTCGTAGTCGGGTTCGCGCTTGCGGCTCGCCTTGCGTTCGGCCAGGTAGGACTCGAGGGCGGCGCGGGCGCCCGCACCAACGAAGTGGACTTTGCCGCAGCAGCAGTGCTCGTGCCCGGGCGAGCCGTCCGCATCGGGACGAGCGGTGGGGACGCAGGGGCAGCCGCAGGTGTAGGTGACGCCCTCGCCGTCATCGGTCGAAATCACGCGAAAATCCGGCATTGCCATTAGGATTCCTCCACGAAGTGCCCACAGCTTAGTGGGAGGCGTGCGGAGGCGCAGGTGGCCGGACCACCACCCGAGTATCACCTGAGGCCGGCCCGGAAGGACGAATCCGCGGCGCTCTACGCGATCCACCGGGCGGCAATGGAGCGGTACGTGGCAGAAACCTGGGGCGCGTGGGACGACGCCTTCCAGCAGCGCTTCTGGGAGAGCCACTGGCCGCCGGAACGCCAGGCGATCGAGGTAGATGGCGAACTGGCTGGATTCCTCGAGCTCGAGGCACGGCCGGAGAGCACCTGGGTGGGGAACCTCGAACTGGACCCTCGCTTCCACGGCCACGGAATCGGCTCCGCTGTCCCGCGCGAAGTGCCACGGGGGGCGGCCTCCCGGGGGCTGGGCGTGACACTCCAGGTCCTGAAGGTGAACCCCGCCCGGCGGCTCTACGAACGGCTCGGGTTCTGCGAGACTGGCGCGGACGATACGCACTACCAGATGGCGTGGGAGGCCAACCAATGACGGCAACGGCGACAGCGGAACGGACGATCCTGGCGTTCCTCGATGGCGAGGACAGCCCCACGATTTCGAACCCGATCCATTCGACCGAGGTGGCATCGCAATACGGCTTCCGCGCGGCTCTCGTCGGCGGTGGGACGGTGTACGGATGGTTCACTCCGGCCGTGCTCGAGGTGTTCGGCGAACGCTGGCTTTCCGACGGCTGGGCCGATGTGCGCTTTCGCCGGCCGGTCTTCCCCGGCGACCTGATGACTGCCCGGGTTGAACGCGAAGGCGACGAGGCCGCGCTGAAGATGCTGAATGCAGATGGCGCGGCGGCGATCGAGGGCACGGCCGGGATGGGCAAGGCGGCGTGGTTCGGCGAGTTGACGGAAGCCCGGCGGCGGGACGCGGAGGTGCGGCCCGAGACGCTCCCGATCCTGACGCTGGAGACGGCCCCGGAGATGGCCGACCTGCGCCCGATGCCGCTGCCGTTCACCGTGGAGGACGCCGCCACATACGCGCGGGAGAAGCAGAAGGACGAGTCGGCGTTGTTCGCCGGGCCGGGGGCGCTGGTCCACCCCGGCTGGATCGCCGCGCGGATGACGCCCCTGCTGAAGCACTCGTTCGAGTACGGGCCGTCCATCCATATCCGCACGCAGGTGCAGCACCTCGCGCCAGCGAAGGCGGGACAGACGTTCACGGTGGCGGGGACGTTCCTGCGCGCATACGAGCAGAACGGACACCACGTCGCCGAACTCGACGGTTCGCTCCTGGCCGACGACGGCACGGAGTGCGCGCGGCTTCGGCACACGACGATCTTCCGGATCCGTCCGCCGAAGGCGTGAGCTCCCGGCTCGCCCGAGCCGCTAGTCGCGACTGAAGGTCACATCGCGCTCCTGGTAGGGGAACTCCTTGCAGTCGCGGTCGAGATGTGGAGCGCCGTCCGAGAGGCAGACGAGCAAGCCGTAGGTACTGTCGGTGATGGTTTGGGTCGCGTCACAGTGCTGTACGGTCGCCAGGTCTGCCAAGAGCACGACCGTGACGGTGGACGGCTGGCCGAATACCGGCCTCGTCTCCTGCTGACCGTTCACCAGGCAGGTGCCATAAACCCAGAGGATCGTCGCGTGGAGCTGAGCATCGGGACCGTAGGTGCCGTCGTAGTTGTAGGTGATGCGGGCGGTGACCTCGTAGGCGCCCCATTCTCGAGGCAGGGACTTGCACGCGCCCGGCGTCGCGGACGGGCGGCAATCGATGTTCTCGACGGTCGCGGAGAGGACTTCGTTCTTCGACGTCTCCGGGACGGCGGGCAACCTGGCCGTTGTCGAATAGAACGTTTCCTGCGTTTTGGTGTCATAGAGCTTGATGTAGACCCTGGACGGCGGCGCCACGCCCTCGGGGATGCCGAACCAGATGACGTCGCGGAGGGCGTTGCGCGCGGCTGCCGGGTTCTCGCCGCCACCGCAGAAGCCGTAGATGTAGGCGCCGGTGTCGCCGTTGATGACGCTCAGCTGGGGAGGATTGCAGCTGTACGGCCCGGCGAAGAAGGAGTCGGGAATCTCGTGCGCGTTGGCGACTCGCAACTCGTAGCGGACGTAGGGCGTGCCGGCGAAATCGTTGTAGCGTTCCGTGCCGCGGACGACGAGGATCGGGACCGGCATCGGACCGGATGCGCGCGGCAGCGGCACCGGTGCCACCTCGTCCGCCGCGAGCCCACCCACCCACGCGCGGTATGGCAGATTCGAGGGCGACTCGATCGGGCCCGCGGCGGCTGCGGATTCGCCGTCGCGTGAGTCTCGCGGGCTGCCATCGAGCGCGGTGACGCTCGCGAACACGCCGGCCAGCGCGATCGCCGTGACGGCGAGCATCCCCAGGCGCCCCAGTTGCCGAGCAAGGAAAGAACGCATCGCTTCAGCCACCTCGCGGCTATCTTCCAACCACATCGCGCGTTTTCGCAGGACCGTATGGGAAGAATCGGATGGCCACGGGGGCCTGCCAGCTGTGCTGGGAGCGGCACACTCCCGCCACCGGGTGACAGGAGGGGCGGCGAAATTTCGTACAAGATCGCGCATACTGGCGCGCACTATGGTGCATGACATGGATGCGGAGGCGCTGCGCGCGCAGGTCCGGTTGATCTGCCTGGCATTCCCGGGCACCGCGGAGGTGGTGAACAACCCGGTCCATTCGGGGTTCACGGTCAACGGGAAGACCTTCTGCTACTTCTTGAACGACCACCACGGCGACGGCATCGTCGGCGTGACCTGCAAGGCGATGCCCGGCGTGCAGGCGGCGCTGATCGACATGGACCGGGAACGGTTCTACCTGCCCGCCTACATGCACCGCCACGGCTGGATAGGGATGCGGCTCGACCTCGAACCGGTGGACTGGGCGCATCTCGAACAACTCCTGACCGAGGCCTACCTTGCGAGCGCGCCGAGGAAAATGGCCCGCGAATGGGAAGCTTCGAGGTTGGTGACGTGAGCGCGGTGGTAGAGGCCGAAGGGTTGGTACGGTCGTTCGGCAGCGTGCGCGCAGTCGACGGACTCGACCTGCGGGTGGAACGCGGCGAGGTGTTCGGGCTCCTCGGGCCCAACGGCGCCGGGAAGACCACCACCATCCGCATGCTTGCGACCCTGCTCGCGCCGACTGCTGGGCGGGCAGCCGTCTGCGGCTTCGATGTGACGAGGCAAGCCCGGGAGGTGCGGAGACGGACCGGCTACGTAATGCAGCAGATGGCGACGACGCGGAACATGCTGACCGGCCGCCAGTGCGTGGAGATGGAGGCTTCCCTCTATCACGTGCCGCGCAACGAGGGGAGGCAGCGCGCGGCCGAACTGCTGGAGCTGATGGGACTTTCCGCGCACGCCGACCGCCGCTTCGCGGAGTACTCCGGCGGGATGAAAAAGCGGTTGGACCTGGCCTGCGGGCTTCTCCATCGGCCGGAACTGCTCATCCTCGACGAACCGAGCCTGGGGCTGGACGTGCAATCGCGGCACAAGGTGTGGGAACACGTGCGCGAGCTGCAAACACAGGGCGTGACCGTGCTGCTGGCGACCAACTACCTCGATGAAGCCGACCGGCTCTGTGGGCGGCTCACCATCATCGACCGCGGGAAGACCGTGGTCACCGGGGCGCCGGGAGACCTGAAGCGCTCGGTCGGAGCGGACATCATCGAGGTGGCGACACAGGACCCGGCCGGCCTCGAAGCGGCGATAGCCGGGCAACCCTGGCTGCAGCGCCAGAACCGGACCGCCAGCGGGGAGGTCCACGTCCACGTGACCGACGCGGCGACGGCGATGCCGGCCCTGATGCGCCTCGCCGGCGAGCGGGGCATCCACCTGGAACGCATGACGTATAGCCAGCCGACGCTGGACGACGTGTTCCTGCTGCACACCGGCCGCGAACTGCGGGAAGAGGAAGGAGCCGCATGACGGAACAGGCAATCCGGCGAGAAACGACGGAGACGGGCAGCCTGCCGGGCGGTTCGGCCGTCTCGGACTGGCTTCAGGAGGTGCTGGCGCTTGCCAAGCGCTGGTTCATCGAACTGGGACAGGAGAAGTTGAACCTCGTTTTCAGCGTCGCCCAGCCTGCGATCTGGCTGGTGTTCTTCGGCACCGGCATCGGCCGGGCCGTCGACAAGGGCGTGATCGGGACCGACGACTACACGGGGTTCACGCTGCCGGGGATCGTGGCATTCACGGTGGTAGGCGGCGGGGTGGCCGCTGCGATGCCGCTGATGTGGGACAAGGAGGGCGGCTACCTGGACAAGCTGATGAGCATGCCGATCTCCCGCAGTTCGATCATCGTCAGCCGGTTCGTCTACCAGTTCGCGCTCGCGACCGCGCAGGTCCTGGCGCTCGTGGTCGTCGCGGTCATCGGCGGGGTCCATTTCGAGGCGGGGCCTGCGGCCATCCTCGTCATCATCGCGACGGCGGGACTGCTCTCGCTGGCGGTCACGGCTTCATTCTCCGCGCTGGCCTATGCCGTGCCTGGCCACGGCACGTTCTTCGCAATCACCGGGTTCATCACGATGCCGCTGCTGTTCATCAGCAACGCCTTTGTCCCGCTCGATGCTCTGCCGCGCTGGATGGAGGTCGCGGCGCGGCTGAACCCGCTGACCTACGCCATCGAGGCGATGCGCATCCCGATCGTCGAAGGCTGGGACGCCGACATACTCGTCGCGCTGGGCGTGCTCCTGGCGGCCGGATTGGTCTGCCTCGCCTTCGGCACCCAGCAGTTCAGCAAACAAACCGGCGACCGGGTGAACTGAATCAGGCCGCCCCCGGCACGAAGAGCTTGAGACCGGGAAACCGGGCGAAGCCGCGGTCGAAGGAGACGAACGTCGCGTCGTGCTCGATGGCGAAAGCGGCGAGGTAGGCGTCTGAGAGGCCACCGCCGGAGATGCTAGCCGACGTCGCAATCTCCTCGAAGATGCGCCAATGCAGTGGTCCCTCGTGCAACGGTTCGAAGGCCGGCATCGTCCGGATCGCATCGCAGACCGCGAACGCTTCGGCCGTGGTCATTACGTTCTCCGACATCCTTGCGTTGGTGGCGATTCGGACGAAGCCGAACAGCACCGTCGACGGAATCGCCAGCGGCGTTTCGCCGTTGCCGACCGCCTCCAGCCACGATCGGGAAGCCAAATGATGCTCGGAAGACCGGTTTTCGGCATTGAGGAGGATGTTCGTATCAGGGACGAGCATCGGGGCCTTCGAGGAACTCGATCATCTTTCCGTAGCTCCAGCTCCAGTCGAATCCAGGCACCGGGCCTCCTTCGCGAGTCGGCATCTTCCATGTACCCCTGGCGACCTTTTTCGGAGCCTCCGGGCATTCGTGCTTGAGGGCTCGCTCGATGTATTCCGTGAGCGTGATGCCCTCCCGGATGGCTGCGATCTTCGCTTCCTTGAGGAGCTCATCATCGATGTTGAGCGTGGTGCGCATACAGGCAGATTAGCATATCGATGCATCGGTGCGCTGCGAGACCATCAGAGGAAGTGCTGCCCGATTCCCTGGCCGAACCCCAACCGTCTCCCGCATCCCGCACGGAGAGATGTCCGGAGCTGTCAGTAGCCGGCCACCTGCCAACCCACCTAGAATCTCGCCCATGCCGAAAGTTGATATGTCGTCCCGCGAACTGGTCGACAGCATCGACTCGGAACAGGCGAGGTTGCGCGCGTTACTTGCCGGGCGCGACGAAGGCAAGCTCGCCACCCGCAAGGC